>JALSTC010000819.1 GCA_026983935.1 Ardenticatenia bacterium | reverse complement strand
CGCAGCGGCGTCCGCTCCAGCAGGTACAGGATATTGCGCAGCAGGCGGCCCGCCGTGCCCGTGCGGGCGATGATGTTGTCATAGCCGCCAAAGATGCGAGTGTAGTAAACGACGCGCACCGGCAGCCCTTCCAGCAGGCGCAGCAGTCCATGCCGCGTATATGCCCGCACATGCGGGGCGAGCTGGTTACGCCAGCGGTCGGGCAGATAGTTGATCAGCGGCGTGTTGCCGAAATAATACCTGCCGTGCCAGTAGTGGCCGTGCTGCTCGACCGGATACCAGCGGTTGGGGCAAAAGATCACGATGCGCCCGCCCACTTTGCAGACGCGCACCATCTCCGCGACGGCGGCGCGGTCATCGGCGACATGCTCGATCACTTCATTGCTGAGCACAACGTCGAACCAGTCACTGCGGTAGGGGATGCCCTCTGCAGCAGCGACCAGCGCATGGGGCGTGCCCGCCCGCGCCCGGATGACACGCCCCCATTCGATATCAAAGCCTTCCACGTCCGGCGTAAAGCGCCGCCGGATTTCTGCCGTATACATCCCCAGTCCACAGCCTGCTTCCAGAACACGCTTCCCGCTCAGCGGCGCATGGCGGTTGATCATGGCCAGACGGCGCTCCTGCCCGGCCCGCCAGACGTAGCTCGGTTCGCCTCTGGCCGCGGCCAGGGGGGATGCGTGCCCGCTGGCACCAGCAGCGGGCGGATGTTCGACGGTCTGCTGACGGCTCAACCGTTCTTTCCCTTTACCGTGTCGGCCTTCAGACCTGCAGGGCGATGAGCTGCTCGATCACGTCACGGATGGCCGGTTCCGGCGCTGCACCCGCCGACTGCCCGACGATCTTGCCGTTCTTGACGAACATCAGCGTCGGGATGCTCATGATGCGGAACTGCTGGGCCAGTACGGGATTGGCGTCCACGTCCACTTTGGCGATGCGCACCCGCCCGGCATATTCGGCAGCGAGCCGCTCCAGGATCGGCGCGACCATCTTGCACGGCCTGCACCACTCCGCCCAGAAGTCCACCACCACCGGCAGCCTGCTTTCCATCACCAGTTCCATGAAGGTCTGGTCGGTCACATGCACCGGTTTATCCTCCGGCACGTCCGGCGTTTCTTCTTCCGCCGTCTCTTCTGCCGCCGGATCGGGGAGCAGTGCAGCCAGGTCAGCGGCCAGTCCGGCCACATCCGCCGCCCAGGGTTTATTGCGGCGGACACGTTCCTCGCCGCCATACCAGCCGATCAACAGCGGGTGCTTGTTCAGACCGAAGCGTTCCGCCGCCTCTGGATACTGCCCGGCGTCCACTTTGAGCACGCGCAGCTTCCCCGCGTGTGATTTCGCGGCCTCGGCCAGCGCCACTTCCAGATCACGGCGCAGTGAGCCGCCATCCCAGACCAGCATCAGGACCGGTTTATCGCCCTGTAGTTCAGCCTCCAGACTGCCATTTGCGGTGATGACGGGAATCTCTGCTGTCGTCATTGCACACTCCATCTCCCTCAAGATTCGCATGATACCATTGCAGACGAGGTCACGACGGCCTATGTTACCCCATCGTGCTCGACTCTGCCGGATAAATCCGTATACGTGCGGCAATGGAAAAGCGCCCCGCCAGACGGCAGGGCACTCGCTTACATCCAGCAGATTGACGATCTCAGCGGCTCAGTTCAGCGAGAGGACAAACGCCCCGCTGCTGGTACCCTGATCAAAGCCATAGCGCGTGGCAATAATCGTGTATGTCCCACTGGCGGGCAGCGTGAAGGTGATCTGTGAGTTCAGGCCGCCTGCACTGTCGTCATCTTCCATGAGCACGTTCTGGCCAGAATCCAGCAGGCCCAGGTAGGGATCAAGCGTGCTGCCGGGCGCAGCCAGCAGCGTGATGGTGACCGTATCGCCCGCCTGCCCGTTGAAGGTATAAGACTGGAACCAGTTGGTGTTGTCGATCATGCCCTGCACGCTGTCGCCATAGACCAGGCTTGCACCCACTGCCAGGCCGCCAGCGCCGCTGCCCGGTGTGGCTGCTGCCGGTGCTGCCGATTCTCCTGCACTCAGCGACAGGATGAATTCGCCGCTGCTGGTGCCCTCATCAAGGCCGTAGCGCGTGGCGACGATCGTGTACAGGTCGTCTGCGGTCAGCGTCACGACGATCTGCGAATTCAGGCCGCCGGCGCTGTCATCATCTTCTGCCACAACATTGGCCTGCGAATCCAGCAGGCCCAGGTAGGGATCAAGCGTGCTGCCGGGCGCAGCCAGCAGCGTGATGGTGACCGTATCGCCCGCCTGCCCGTTGAAGGTATAGGGCTGGAACCAGTCGGTGTTGTCGATCATGCCCTGCACGGTGTCGCCATAGGTCAGGTCGGCTTCGCCTGCTGCAGGGGCGCTGCCGCCGCCGCTGCCACTACCACCGCCGCTCACGCCTTCCAGCGTCAGGATGAAGGGGCCGCTGCTGGTGCCCTCGTCCAGTCCGTAGCGTGTGGCGATGATAATGTAGACGCCTGTTTCGGGCAGCGTGAAGGCGATCTGCGAGTTCAGGCCCCCGGCGCTGTCGTCATCTTCCGCGAGCACATTTTGCTCGGCATCCAGCAGGCCCACGTAAGGATCGAGGTTGGTTCCCGGCGCAGATTCCAGCGTGATGGTGACTTCATCGCCCGCCATGCCCTGGAAAGCATAGCCCCAGGCCCAATCGCTGTCGGTGATCGTCTGCTGGACGGTCTCCCCGTAAGTAATCACGGGATAGCCGTCATACATATCGCCGATCGGCGTGGGCTGGGCGACCGCCTGCTCGGTTGGCGCTGCCCCTGCCTCACCACCGCCGCCTAGATTGCCAATTGGCAGGCCGCCAAACGCCCCGCCGCTGACCGTTTCCTCTGTAGCCGCCGGGGCGGCAGAAGCCGCGCTGCTGGTCAGCGTCAGCGTGAAGTCGCCGGTGCTGGTGCCGTTTTCAGCGCCGAAGCGCGTCGCGATGATGTAATAGGTCCCCGCGGCTGGCAGCGAGAAATCCGCGATCTGCGAATCGAAGCTGCCTGACACGTCGTCATTAAAGGCCAGCGGATTCGGCCCGACGGGCAGGGTATCCGACAGAATCAGATAGGGATCAAGGTTTCCGGTGGGCGCGTGCACCATGTCAATTGTGACGACGTCCCCCGCCTGTCCTTCAAAGCTGTAGACGACCTGATACTGCGTATCTGTGATTGTCCCCTGCACGCTGTCGCCATAGGCGATCGGCGTGGCATCGCCCCCCTTCTGCGCCAGAGCCAGCCCCGGGTTTCCCAGTGTGATGATCAGCGCCAGCGCGATCATCATCAGCCCCATCAACCGACTACTCTTCCACCACCAACTTCTTCGATACATCAGATGCTCCTTGTGCTTCTAATAAACTGGCTATTAAACAAGAGATGGCAAAAACAAAATGGCTTTGCCTTTTCTCACTGCCATTGTATGCAGAAGCATTCCGGGGAGCAAATCCCCCGGCGGCGCGGAAAACGAAAAAGGGCGGCGTTTCCGCCACCCTTTCCCTACGCTTCCCTGACGTGCCTACACTTTGTTGATGTGCACAAAAATCATAGGGCGGCGCTGCGTTTCCTGGTAGAACAGATTCTTGAGCGAGCTTTCCACCTTTTCCGCGCGTTTCCGTGGGCTGCCGGTGCCATTGCCGCCAGATAGGGCGCTTCGAATGCGATCCCGTGCCTGCTCAAAGAGATCGCCCGCCTCAGGCGTATACACGAAGCCCCGCGAGATGATCTCTGGCTCGCCCAGCAGCTTCCCGGTCTTGCTGTCCACCGTGGCGATGGCCAGCACAAAACCATCCCGCGCCAGGATTTCGCGGTCACGGATCACGGCGCGGCCCACATCACCCACGCCTGCGCCATCCACGAAGACGTAGCCGCCCGGCACGCGCTCGCCAACCTTCATCTTGCCGTTGTGGAACTCGATGATCGTGCCATTTTCCACCACGGCGACGTGATCCTCCGGGATGCCCACCCGCTGCGCCAGCAGGCCGTGCTGGGTCAGATGCCGCAGCTCGCCGTGCACCGGCACGAAGTACTGCGGACGCACCAGATTGAGCATCAGCTTCAATTCCTCGCGGCTGGCATGGCCGGAGACGTGCACCTGCTCGATCGGATCGTAGATGACGTGCGCGCCGCGCTGCAGCAGACGGTTGATCGTCCGGCTGACCAGCTCCTCGTTGCCGGGGATGGGATGGGCAGACATGATCACCGTATCGCCGGGCTGGATGTCAAGCTGACGGTGGCGGCCCATCGCCAGGCGGCTCAGCACTGCCGATGGCTCGCCCTGGGTACCGGTGGACATGATGACGACCTTCTCCGGCGGCAGGCGCTTGACCTGATCCAGCGAAACCATCAAGTCTTTGGGCAGCTTCAGGTAGCCGAGCCGGGTGGCCATCTTGATGTTCTCGACCATGCTGTAGCCGGTCACGGCCATCTTACGGCCATGGCGCTGCGCGGCATTGGCCACCTGCTGAATGCGGCTGATCAGGGAGGCAAATGTCGCCACGATAATCCGGCCCTCTGCATCCCGGAAGACACGATCGAAGCCCTCATCAATGACGGTTTCAGAGGGCGTCCATCCGGGCCGGTCCGCATTGGTGCTGTCACTGAGCAGGGCCAGCACGCCGCGCTGACCGAACTCCGCCAGTTTGGCAAAGTCCGGGGGCCAGCCATCCACCGGCGTGTGGTCGAACTTGAAATCGCCGGTGTGGACGATCAGTCCGGCGGGTGTCGTGATGCCCAGGCCCACGCAGTCCGGGATGCTGTGCGTGGTGTGATAGGTCTCCACGGTGAATACCCCGAACTTCAGGGTATCCCCTGCCTGGAAGACGTGCAGGTCGGCCTGCCCGAGCATTTTTGCCTGCTTGAGTTTGACTTCCAGCAGGCCAGCCGTCAGCTTTGTGGCATAGATCGGGGCGCGGACCTGCTCCAGCACGTGGCGGATGGCCCCCGTGTGATCTTCGTGGCCGTGAGTGATGACGATGGCGTGGATGTTGAGATCACGCCGCTCCAGCAGGTAGCGAAAATCGGGGATGATGTAATCCACGCCGAGCATGTCATTTTCCGGAAACATGATGCCGGTGTCAATAATGATGGCTTCCTTGCCATATTCGATCACCATCATGTTCTTGCCAATTTCCCCCAGGCCTCCCAGGGGGACGATACGTAGTTTCTTACTCATGTGTTGTTACTCCAACAGGTTATTTTTTCAGGTATGCAAACAACAATAGTCCAGCGCCGCTGTGGGTCATCTGGCGGTAATAACAATAAAGTACGCACTTTACGAGACGTGTGGAAACTACGCCGGAGAGGTGTGTATCACGCGCTGCTGCCGTTTCCCGCGCAGCATTCACGCGCACAGGGCAATATACAAGCCCTGCGATCGCAGGCTCATGACGATATGCAGCATCTGGCAAAGAGGGTGAGAAGCTACTCGCTGATCACGCGCAGTGCACTCAATCCTCGCGAGCTTTCTTCCAGCTCAAAAGAAACGCGCTGACCGGCCCGCAAAATGCGCACGCCCTCCCCCCGAATCGCGCTGTAACGCACGAAGACCGGGGAGGCGCTGCCTTCCATTTCTATGTAGCCGATTCCTCTGGCTGCGTTGAACTCGCGTACAATCCCATAGTGCCGTTGCTTATCGTGCATGAGCGGGACCTCTCCTGAAAGTGCTCATCAAAAACAATATTAATCAAGCCGCCCACAGGCGACCTCAGTGCCTTCACTGTGATTAAGAACAAACGGGCTGTCTGGCACAACTTCGACTCTCTGGCGCGTACTGCCTGCCGCCAGAAGGCCATACGCCATACCACAGCGGCCCGGCAAACCCACCGGGCCAGATGCCGCTCAGATTGCACATCATGCGGGAAAGAACGTCCGACAGGCATTCACAGCCACCCTGTTCGATGGTTGTGAGCCAATCAGTCAAGCTGTTGTGGCGCTTCTTCAGGGCCACCGGATGTTCCACCAGCAGATTATCACGTCGCAAATAAAGACAAACTTTCCGGTAAATCACTACCGCCATAAACACAATAACAGCATATCTCAGAATGCTGTTCAAGGCAACAGACGAGTTGCACAAATTCGGACTGCGCAAATTGCGGCTGGCAGTACACCAATGTCAGGCTTCCTGCACAAAATTCTCCTGCAGCATGGTTATTGATTGCACTGCTTGCCATGCAGCCCCCGGACCCGCGCAACGCACCATTTTTTGCCGGGAGGCATTTGGCTTATTTTTCCAACCCCGCTATGCTTGAGTGGATGCCGAGGATGAGCGGCTGAATCATGCGCGGGCCAGGAAGTAAGCGAGTAACTGCGTG
>JALSTC010000818.1 GCA_026983935.1 Ardenticatenia bacterium | reverse complement strand
GCCGCAGGCCCGCAGGGTTTCCACCAGCACTTCCGACGACTCCAGAGGCACGACGTCATCCTTGCCGCCGTGAAACACCCAGACCGGCACATCCTTCAAAGCACAGACCTTCTCCGGGAAGCCGTGGGCCGGGTCGCCGCCGCCGCAGATCGGGGCGATGGCTGTGAACCGCTCCGGATAGGCCGCTGCCAGATACCACGTGCCGAAGCCGCCCATGCTCAGACCGGTCAGGTATACGCGGTCTGGATCAACGGCATACGACGCGCTGACGTCGTCCAGCAGCAGAATCAGGGCAGGCAGGAAGTCCAGCCATGTGTGATCCAGGGGGCACTGCGGCGAAACGGTGATGAAGGGAAAATCCGGGCGTGTTTCCACGACCTTGGGGATGCCGTGCTTTTTGATGGCCTCCAGATCGCTGCCCCGCTCTCCCATACCATGCAGGAACAGAATCAGCGGCCACTTCGTGCCGCGCCCCTCATCGTATGCTTCCGGCAGGTGCAGCAGATAGCCGAGCCGCACCGTCTGCGTGATCTGCGCTTCAAAAACCCGGGCCTGCTGGGACATGAGTGTTGCCATTCCTTTCCGGGCGGCAGATCACCGCCCCGCCATCGCCGCGATCAGATCATCCAGCGACAGATCGGCCAGCGAATCCACTGTCAAATCAGCATGGGAGAGATCGAGGCGGCGGGTCAGGGCATTAGGGACGGCCACACAGAACAACCCGGCGCGCCGGGCCGCTGTGATGCCGGGCGGCGAATCTTCCAGTGCGGCAGCCGCCGCAGGCGGCACACCGAGAGCCTCGACTGCCATCCGGTAAAGGGCCGGATCGGGCTTGACCTGCGCCACATCATCCGCGCAGCGGATGGCGACAAAGTGCCTCGCCAGCCCCAGCCGTTCCAGATTGCCGACGACCCAGTCCCGCGAGGAGCTGGAAGCCACCGCCAGCCGCAGGCTGCGCTCACGGGCTTCTTCGATCAGGCGCTCCACACCGGGAAGGATGGGTTGGTCCTCGACGATCTCCACATAGCGCCGGTGCTGGCGTTCATGGACCGCTGCCCGATCAAGCGGCCCCACGTGACGCTCCAGATATTCATAGGGATGGAACGTCTCCTCGGAATAGTCCGTTCCGACGCAGGCCAGCCATTCGTCAACCGGCAGTTCCAGCCCATACTCGCGGTAAATTTCCTGCCAGGAGCGCAGAACTGGCTCCTCGGTTTCCAGGATCAGCCCGTCAAAATCAAAGACCAGTGCCCGCAGCATCATAAACCCTCGCCTATGTTCTCGTCATTTTCCGCGGTCATCAGTACCTCCCAGGCCTGCCGGTAGCGCCGGAGCCGCTCCACGTCCTGCTCTCGAATTTCGGGCAGCCGCCGCACATCCATATTATCCAGCAGATCGGCCAGCTTGACCTGCCGCGCCAGCGGATGTGGTTTGATGCGCTCAATGAATGCTTCGTAGGATTCGCCGTCGCGTCTCGTCAGGAGATCCACCACCTCCACAACACGGGAGGAATAGCCCGCCGCCCGCAGATCTTCGAGCGTGACGGGTGTATCTTCCACCACGTCATGCAGCACGGCAGCGATCATCGCCTCCTCGGAGGCCATATGCATCATAACCCGCAGCGGATGCAGGATATACGGCTGGCCGTTAAGCTGCCGCTGTCCATGATGCGCCTGCACGGCCAGCGCAATCGCATCTTCCAATGTGGCCATAACCTCCCTCCAGCCTCAGCCTACCGGGGGGGACTCTGCCCCATTCTGCCCCGGAATGCAACTGTCACAGCCCAGACTACCGGCTTCAGACAGAGTATCTGTAGGCAAGCGGTGTTTTTCATGGTATGGTACTTATGACAGATTTATAGGCTATACCGAAAACAGGAACAGCGTTGTTGGGAACTTATATGTGGTTTTCAGGTGGGGTATGGGACGTCCGTCACAGATAGGGAATGCGCAACATTTGCTTGATCAGAATCGTCTACTAACCGAAGAAATCCAGCGCCGCGTCAGTCAGCTCGCCGCCATAAATACCGTCGCGGCTACGGTCAGCCAGTGCCTTGATCTGAACAAGACACTGGATACTGCCCTTGATGCCGTCTTGAGCATCATCAACGTCGAAGCTGCTGGAATCAGCCTGATTGACGAAGAATCGGGTGAGCTGGTACTGCGTGCCCAGCGCGGCTGGAAGCTCGATTTCGTCTCGGAGCCAATGCGCATCAAGCCGGGAATGGGGCTTTCCGGCCAGGTGATCGACGAAGACAAAGTCATCGTGACCAATGACCTGGGCAGCGCCCGGCTGGCCGTGCCCTCCTTCCGTGAGGAGCAGGTCAAGGCGCTGGCAATGGCCCCCATGCACGCCAGAGGCCGGGTGATCGGCATCCTGAGCGTGATGAGCCATGCCGACTACGATTTCTCCCAGGAAGAGATAGATGTGCTCAAAGCCATTGCCGACCAGGTGGGCGTGGCCCTGGATAATGCGCGCCTGTACGAAGAAACCTGCAATCACGAGCAGCGCCTGAGCACCGTGATCCATTCGGTGACCGACGCCATCATCGCCACGGACAATAATGGTCGGATCAGTTTGCTGAACGAGGCGGCAGGCCGCCTTTTCGATCTGGGGACAGAATCGCTCATCGGCATGCCGCTGGAGGAAGCTCCCCTGCACCCCGCCCTGCGGGATAAGCTGCGCCGGGCACTGCAGGAAGACTGTGAAACGGCTTCCGTCTTTGATGTCCCGCTGGATGATGGGCGGGTGCTGACGGCAGTCATCTCGCCGCTGCGCTCACTCAGCCAGATCACCCAACGGGAAGAGCATGAGGGGCGGGTGATCGTCCTGAAAGACGTGAGCCACCTGAAGCGGGCAGAAGAAACGCGGATGGAGTTCATCCGCACCGCCGCGCATGACCTCCGCAACCCGCTGGGGGTCACGCTCAGCGCACTGACCATGCTCAGGGATTACACGGATCCGGATGATGCCACAGCCACCGAAATCCTGGACATCGCCATGGACGCCGTACACAAGATGCAGACGCTGCTGGACGATCTGCTGAATCTGGAGCATATCGAGAGTGGTGTGGGGTTTGAAATGCACCCGATGGACCCCGCGCCGCTGCTCAGCGAAGCCCTGCGGGACATGATCCCCGTCATGCTCAATAAGTCGCAGACTTATGAATTTGACGCGCCGGAGTCCCTGCCGGAGATTGACCTTGCGCCCCAGTGGTTCCAGCGGGCCATCACCAACTACCTGAGCAACGCCAGCAAATACACACCTGCCGGGGGGCATATTGTGCTGCGTGCCCGGATTCAGGCCGATGAGCTGCTGATCGAGGTGGAAGACAACGGACCGGGCATCCCGCTGGAAGCCCAGGGACGGCTGTTTGAACGCTTCTACCGCGTCCCCACCACTGAGAGCGAATCAAAGGGAACGGGGCTGGGTCTGGCAATCGTCAAATCCATTGTGGAGGCGCACGGCGGGCGGGTCTATGTGCACAGCAAACCGGGCGAAGGCTGCACCTTTGGCCTTGCGCTGCCGCTGCGATCCCCTGCCGAACGCCGATAGCATGCGCTGCACTTCAGCAAAAAAAAGCCGGAGGCCCTCCGGCTTTTTTGTCTCAGTATAAACAGACGGATAAATGCTCAGGCAGGGATGAACTGCCGCAGATTTTCCCGGAGCTTGTCCAGCGTCAGGGGTTTGGTGATGTAGCCGTCAATATGGGTATCAATACGCGCCTCAAAGTAGCTGCGGAGATGAGCGGTCAGAATGATGATGGGGATGCGCCGGACACCGTTTTCACGACGCCGGATTTCCGCCAGGATTTCGAAGCCATCCATGCCTGGCATGGCCAGGTCAAGCAGGATGAGATCGGGGCAGGTGGCTTCAATTTGTTCCAGGGCGTCATGACCATTATGCGCAGCAACCGGGATAAACCCTTCCCGGCGCAGCATGGTCGAGAGCAGAGTCACGATTCCCGGATCATCATCCACAACCAGCACTTTTTTCATGGTAGACTCCCTGCCAGATAGAAACAATGATGCAAGTTGCCCGAAAATAATGATTATATTGTATCACAAGAAAGAAACCATTAGTAAAGAAAATGTTTGAAAACTGAAAAAGGCCATTTACTATCAATTTATTGCAGTCTACCTCTATACTCGTAATATGTAATTTTTTGACAGTTTTTGGAGGAAAACATGAAAGAGCAGCCGCTTGACCCAACCAGCATCCTGGAACGCGAATTCGGCTATGCCATGCAGACAGCCCTGCAGAGCAGCGAAGACCGTGCCCGCATCTTCGGCTACCACCTGACCGTCACCGGAACCCTGCTCGCCGCAGCTATTGCCATGGCAACCGACACGAATATTGCCAACCAGCCGGAGGTCGCCTGGGTGCTGGCTCTTCTGTTCGCCATTCTGACGCTCTTCGGCATGCTGTCCATGCTCCAGCTTGCCAAGTTGCGCATGGCCTGGCGGGACAGTGTCCTGACCATGAACCGCATCAAGGAATACTACATCCGGTTTAACCAGAACATCAAACTGGAGAAAGCTTTCCGCTGGCGAACGGAAACCATCCCTGCCGCCAACAAGCCCTGGACGGTGGCCTTTATGCTGGCGCTGAGCGTGATCGTCACCAGCAGCGTGACCACAGCGGCCGCGATTCTGGCGGCAAGCTTCGCGCTCAGCGGCCAGTTCGCCATTACCGCAGGTGCTGCCGGCGGCGTCATCGCCTTTGTTGTTCAGCTTGTCCTGTGGTTTGCCGTGCTGCGCTGACGCAGGGATGATCATTTCCCGGCGGCAATGCCCTCTGTCGTTAAGCCAGAGGCCTTTTTAAGCCTGTCGGGTTGGGCAAAGCCGTACAGGGGACGGTATCATAGACTGGAGGTTTAGCGCCGCTGTTGGAGATGGCAAAGGTAAACAGGGACTCCATGCTGACGAATATCGCCTATCTACTGCTTGGACTTTTCGCCGGGACACTGAGCGGCCTGATCGGGATTGGCGGGGGCGTGATCATCGTGCCCGCCCTGGTGTTCCTCTTCGGGATGAACCAGCATCAGGCGCAGGGCACCACGCTGGCTCTGCTGGTGCCACCCATCGGCATCCTGGCCGCGTGGACGTACTACAAGCAGGGCTATGTCGATCTGAAAGTCGCCGCCCTGGTGGTGCTGGGATTCTTCATCGGAGGACTGCTGGGGGCCAAACTGGCCAACCAACTTTCCGACGCCACGCTGCAGCGAGTGTTTGGCGTGGCAATGCTGCTCATCTCGTTGAAGATGATCTTCTCCGGGTGAGGAAGGAGGAGACTGTGAAATTCTCAACGGCCTACCAGGACAATCCGCACGCAGCGGAATTCTACGATTACATTGTGCCCTACCGCGAGCGGCAGGATGTGGACTTCTTCGTCGATCTGGCCAGGGAAAGCGGCGGGCCGGTGCTGGAAGTCGGCAGCGGCACGGGGCGCGTACTGATCCCCACGGCACGGGCCGGCCTGACCATCACCGGGCTGGACGTCTCCGAAGCCATGCTGGGCATCTGTCGGCGGCGGTTGGCAGAAGAGGCGGAGGACGTGCGGGCGCGGGTGACGCTGGTGCATGCCGACATGCGCGACTTTGACCTGGGCCAGCAGTTCGCCCTGGTGACGACGCCCTTCCGTTCTTTCCAGCATGTGATCACGGTTGAGGAGCAGTTGGCCTGTCTGGCAGCCATTCGCCGCCACCTGGTGGACGGCGGGCAGTTCGTGCTCGATCTGTTCAACCCGTCACTGCCGTATCTGGTGGACGAAAGCCGCATGGGCGAGTTTGGCGAAGAGCCGGAATTCACCATGCCGGACGGGCGGCGCGTGCTGCGCCGGGCACGCATCCTGAAGCGCGACCTGCTGCAGCAGGTGCAGGACGTAGAGATGATCTACGACGTGACGCATCCCGACGGGCGCAAGGAGCGCGTCACACACGAATTTTCCATGCGCTATCTGTTCCGCTTTGAGGCGGAGCATCTGCTGGCGCGGGCGGGCTTTGCCGTCGAAGCCGTCTATGCCGACTACGATAAAAGCCCCTATGGCTCCAAATATCCCGGCGAGCTGATCTTCCTCGCCCGGAAGGTCTGAAGCAGCCATGGCCGTGAAAAACTACACGCTCAGTCCCTCCGATTTCGCCTTCCTGTGGGAAGAATGCAAGCGCTGCTTCTACCTCAAGATCGTGGAAGGCTTCAAGCGGCCCGGTGGGCCTTTCCCCCGCATCTTCGGCGTGATTGACAGCGAAATGCGCAACCATTTCATGGATGGCGGGACGGCCCGCATGACCCCCGACCTGCCGCCCGGCAAGGTGGTCTATGGGGAAAAATGGGTGCAGTCCGTGCCGATCGCGCTGGA
>JALSTC010000817.1 GCA_026983935.1 Ardenticatenia bacterium | reverse complement strand
CGTTACGGGCAGATCTTCGTAGTAGACGGCCTGCACACCCTCCACGTCCCAGGAGATGGTCACGCACTCAGAGGAAAAGATCGTGTAGCGGTCGGCGACAAAGTTGATGTAGTAGCCGCCGGTCACCGTGATCGTGATGGAGCGGGACAGACTTTCGCCGGTCTGCGTCACCACACGCAGCGTGTAGGTGCTGTTATACTCCGGGCATTCCTGCCGGGAACCCTGCCCGGCCACGCCCATGTCCTGGTAGTACACCTCGCGCACATTTTCCACGTCCCAGCCCAGGTTGACGCACTCCCCGACGGCGATCGTCGTCCGGTCTGCAAAGAAGTTGATCTGCGGCCCGACCGGTGTGGGCACGGCGGTGGGCGGCGGCGGGGGAATATAGTAGCGCGGCGTGAAGCTGCATGCATCCGGCCCCGGCAGGCTGAACAGGCCGGACATCAGGGCCGTGCGGCAGGCATTCTGCGCCATCATGCCCGGCAGTTCGTCTCGCAGCCGGGTGAGCCGTGAGTTCCGATCGACCAGTCCCTGTTCATTGAGGGTCACAGCCAGCGATTGACCGGGACGGGTCAGGTTGACGGGCATCCCGTTCACGTTGGTGCGCATCTGTCCTTCCACCAGCGTCCCCACCAGCGCCCGACCTGTATTGCCGGGCAGGGCGGCGGTGGTGAAGATCACCGTCGAGCCGATCTGGATTTCCAGCTCGTTGATGTTGAGTGTGACTTCGGCCAGCTCCGTGCTCTGAACGATCAGCGCGTTGGGCGCTTCGTTGCAGACCGGCGCGCCCAGCCCGGTCGTGAAGTAGAAGGCCTGCATCGGCCCGTACTGCGGAATGGCCGTGTTGCTGTAAGTCACCGGCAGGGCGGTCAGCAGATTGAAGTCCGGGACGGTCACCAGCTCGCCGTATATCCAGGCGTGGCTGCCGCCTTCCAGCAGCACCTCATACCAGTCCCGCGCCGCGTTCACCCCGACCAGAGTCACGGGCGTTCTGGCCGGGACGCTGATCACAACGTTGGCGGCGGTGGTCGGACGGCTGCGCATGTTGGAGGCCACCCGTGTGGTGGCCTGCACCGGCACGACCGGCCCGGCGACCTCTTCCGGCGTGACGGCGTTGGAGAGCGTGGCGTCCCCCATCAGCAGGAAGGTCACGGCCTGTCCCGGCAGCGTCTCCGGCAGGTCGGCCTGCAGGTTCAGCAGGGCCAGCCCCCACTGTCCGGTGGTCATGTCCAGTGGGGCGGTGGCGATGGTCTGCAGATCGATCAGTGCGGTGCTGTCACCGGGGGCGCTGAAGAATGTATCTTCACGCGGCAGCCAGAAAGTGGCATCCACGCGGGTATTGCCATAGCATGCTTCGTCGCGGCCCAGTCCGTCACACACACGCGCTACGTTTGTCAGAGCCGTTTCCACAATGGCAGGGCAGGCGTCCGGGCCGCCCTGGGCCTGGGATGGCGCGGCGGGCGCGATCGAGAGAAACAGGAATACCAGTACCGGCAGCAAAACTTTTTGATAACGCATACCATATTCTCCTGACTACCAACAAATCGCATGATCCTATGATATACCAGAAACCAATGTGCTGCTTGGAAGCCAGGTGAGCTTTTCCCGCTTCAGACCACACGCCAGCGATGACGATCCGGGCCTGTCTCTTGCATTCACAGTGAGCCTCCCTTGCGGTACAATAGGGCGCACTTGAAATCGATCGGGGCTGCATGAGGACGGGTTAGAGACCATGACTTTGCGAATCTTCAACGTGTTGGGCCGCGAAAAGCAGGAGTTTGTGCCCGTGGAAGAGGGCCGGGTGAATATGTACGTCTGCGGTCCCACCGTGCAGGATTACGCCCATGTGGGGCACGCCAAGACCTATGTCAATTTCGATATGGTCGTGCGCTGGTTGCGTTATACCGGTTGGGATGTGCTCTACGTGCAGAACATCACCGACGTCGGTCACCTGCTGGATACAGGCGAGGATCGCATCCTGAAGAAAGCCCGCCAGCTTGCCGCCAGGCCGATGCAGATCGTCGAGTACTACACCCGCGAGTACTTCGCCGATATGGACGCGCTCGGCGTGACGCGCCCGGACATCAGCCCGCGGGCCAGCGGCCACATCCCGGAGCAGATCGAAATGATACAGACCCTGATTGACAGGGGTCATGCCTACGTCGTTGACGGCAACGTCTACTTTGATGTGACCACCTACCCGGATTACGGCAAACTTTCCAACCGCCGCATCGAGGAGCAGGAAGCCGGGACGCGCGAGGCCGTGCGTGACGAAAAGCGCCACCCGGCGGACTTTGCCCTGTGGAAGCGGGCAGACCCTGAGCACATCCTGCGCTGGAACAGCCCATGGGGGGAGGGCTTCCCCGGCTGGCACATCGAGTGCTCCGCCATGTCTACCAAGTACCTGGGCCAGCCCTTCGATATTCACGGCGGCGGCGTGGACAACATCTTCCCGCACAATGAATGCGAGATCGCGCAGGCCGAGTGCGCCCACGACGCGCCTTTTGCCAACTACTGGATGCTGACCGGCAGCCTGAACGTGCCGGATGAAGACGGCGTCCCGGTCAAGATGTCCAAGAGCCTGGGCAATTTCTACACTGTCAAGGATGCGCTGAAGAAATGGCGGCCAGAAGTGATCCGCATGTTCATGTTCAGCGCCCATTACTCCAACCCGGTTGTCTTCAGCGAGGAAGCGCTGGACGCCACAACGCGGGGTTGGGAGCGGCTCTACGGCGCGGCGCGGCTGGTGCGCTCGCTGCTGCCCCATGCGCCGGAAGGCGATGAGGGCAATGCCATCCTGGCTGTGGTGGATGAGACCCGTGTGGATTTCGCCGCCGCGATGGATGACGACTTCAACGCCCCGGTGGCGTTGAGTGCGCTGCAAACCTTCACCCGCGAGGTGAACACGCTGCTCAACAGCGGCACGACCGTTGGCAAAGCGGTGCTGGAAGCCATTGATGAGGTGTATCGGGATCTGGGTGGCACGGTGCTGGGCCTGATTCCAGAGACGGATGTTGCCTCCAGCAGGGATGCCGCGCGGGAAGAAGGCCTGATCGAGCTGCTGGTCGAACTGCGTAACGAAGCCCGCGCCAACAAGGATTGGGCTACTTCGGACAGGATTCGTGACCGGCTGAAGGAGTTGGGCGTCATTCTTGAAGATCGCCCCGACGGGACGATCTGGAAGGTGGAGTAGGCGCTGCCTGCCGGGTCTGCGCCGTGTGTACCGGGGACGCAGCCATGCGTCCCTGTTTCGATCGGGTATGATAGTGCCACAATGACCGTGTGGCGAAGTCACCAACGCGCTGCAGAATATTCAGGACAAACCTTATGACCGATTTTCTCTATGGCCGCTGGCCGGTGCTGGAAGCGCTCCGTGCCAACCGCCGTCAATTCGAACAACTGCTGTTGATGGATTCGGTGGAAGAGAGCGGCGCGATCGAGGAGATCATCGCCGCTGCCGAGACACGCGGTGTGCCGCTGCGCCGTGTGCCGCGCCGCATCATTGATGATCTGGCAAAAAACGCCAATCATCAGGGCGTGGTGCTGCGCTCCGGCGGTTATCCCTACGCCGATTTGCAGGAACTGCTGGAGACATCTGTGCTCCGCCACGAGAAGAATTTCTTTCTGGCCCTTGATCTGCTGCAGGACCCGCAGAACGCCGGCAGCCTGCTGCGCATCGCCGATGCTGTCGGCGTGCACGGCGTGATCATGCAGGAGCGGCGTGGTGTGGCGGTGACGCCTGCCGTCGTATCGGCATCTTCTGGCGCGGTGGAGCATCTATCGGTGGCCCGTGTGACCAACCTGGTCAATGCGTTGAAGGAACTCAAGGAAAACGACGTGTGGATCATCGGGCTGGACATCGGCCCCAACATCGCCCCCATTGATCGCACCGATCTCAATATCAATCTCTGTCTGGTGCTTGGCAGCGAAGGCAGCGGACTGCGGCGGCTGGTGCGTGACACCTGCGATCTGCTGATCACGCTGCCCATGCGCGGGCATGTGGAAAGTCTGAATGTGTCAACTGCCGGGGCCATTGCGCTGTACAGCGCGTGGCAGGCCCGCGGCTGGCAGGGCTGGGCTTACGCCGGGTGAGATGCTCCTCAGCGGGGGAGACAGATCACGTCAATGTGCTTCTGTCCGGTCGGGTGCGGGCCGCGCCAGGTGAAAAGCGTCCGCCTGCCGCTGCTTTCCAGCCCTTCCAGGGCATAGCCGAGATCATCCAGCAGGGCGAAGGCCTCGCGTGCGATCGCCGTCGGCGTGTTGTACCAGTATTCCAGCACGATGAACGGACGGAAGCGGGTCAGCGATTCCCGCGCCCCCAGCAGTGCGCTGCAGTCGTTCCCCTCGATGTCCATTTTGATGATGTCCAACCGCGGCCAGTCGTGCTGTTCAAGATAGGCGTCAATGATGATGGTTTCGACGACGATCGTTTGCGTGGGGCTGGCGACGTGCTCGCCCAGCAGGGAGGACTTACCCGGCTGTGGGGAGATGTAAAACGCGGCCTGCCCTGCCTGGCGGTCAACCGCTTTATTGACGACATGCACGTGTGAAAAATCGTTGAGGGCGGCGTTATCGCGGATTCGCTCCGCCAGCGCCGGGTTGGCCTCAAAAGCGGCTACCCGCCCGGCCCGGCCCACCTGTTGGGCAAACTGCAGCGTGAAGAATCCGACGTTTGCGCCGATGTCCAGACAGTGCCCGTCCGGCGGCGTATGTTCCCGCAGGAGACGGGCCAGCGCGGGCTGGTAGCTGCCGAACAGCAGGATGGTGCGCTCCGCCGAAAAGCGCGTATCCACGGCCATACGCATCCCGCCCTCCAGTCGGACGACGCCCTGGTAAGGGGGGAGGAAGCGATGCAGCCAGTTGGCCAGGCGGGTCGCACCCTTCAGCGGTCGCCGGGGACGCAGACTTTGCAGCCAGCGCGTGATCCTGGCGATCACGGGCAGCGGATGCAGGGAAAAAGGCACGGGGCGCTATTCTTCGCGCAGGACGTAGCCGACGCCGCGCACCGTATGGATCAGGCGCGGTTCGCCCCCGGCTTCGGTTTTCTGGCGCAGATAGCGCACGTAAACCTCGATGATGTTGCTCTCCCCACCGAAGTCGTAATTCCACACCCGGTCGAAGATGACATCGCGGGTCAGCACCTGACGTGGATGGCGCATGAATAGTTCCAGCAGTTCGTATTCTTTGGCCGTCAGGTTGATCACGCGGTCACCGCGCTGCGCCCGGCGTGTGCCGGTGTCCAGCGTCAGGTCGGCGAAGCGCAGCAGTTCCGGCGAGGTGCTGGGTTTGGCCCGCCGGAACAGGGCGCGTATGCGTGCCAGCAGCTCATCGAAGGAAAACGGCTTGACCAGATAATCATCCGCCCCGGCATCCAGCCCCGCCACGCGATCCGCGACGCCGTCTCGTGCGGTGAGCATCAGGACCGGAACATTGCTCGCGGCCCGCAGGCGGCGGCAGACCTCCAGCCCGTCCACGCCCGGCAGCATGACGTCCAGGATGACCAGATCGGGCGGGTTGTCGCGGGCCTTCTCCAGCCCTTCATGGCCTTCCATGGCGACATCAACGGTGTATCCTTCGTAGATCAGGCCGCGCCGGACCGTCTGTACAATTTTTTCGTCGTCTTCGATGATCAGAATCCGTTCACCGGTCATGTTTCGCTCGCTTCCCATTTCAAACCCCAGACATCGCCGGGCGTTTCCACGGCAAACCGCTCGCCGGTTTCCAGGTTGAGGATCACCAGCCGCCCGGCCAGACCAAATTCACTGAAGTTGACTGCCCGCAGTCCTGCCACAAACTGCCCGTGTGGTTCCAGCACAGGCCCTTCCAGCAGACCGCCCTGTCCATCTGGAACCGGCAGGGCGTCCGCTATAAGCGGCACCAGATAGGGCTGGACGGCTCCCGGCCCCAGCGTATCGCTGCCGCCGGTGCTGCGCAGCATGCGGGCGACTTCGTTTGCCAGCGGCACGGCATCAATGACCTGCCAGCTTTCATCAAGCACGGTCACGGCACTGCTGAGATCCGCCGGATTGACCAGGTACAGCCCCGGCTGCACATAAGCCACACCATGCCCCCAGGCCAGCACCTGCCCGTTCGGCAGCCATGCGCTGTCAGAAGTGAAAACGGGCAGTTCCAGGGCCTGGCCGCCCGTGATCGGCAGGATGCCCTGCCCGCGCCCTTCATAGTAACCGATGTCGATCAGCAGCAGCGTGCCGTCCGGGCTCCAGCGGGGGCGCATATAGACCCGTATGCGATCCGGAGGGGTGTCGGCGCTCACGACATCGGTGATCAGTTCGGTGCGCGCGCCGCCTGTGGCGGGCACGATCCAGATGCCATCCCGCACGAAAGCGATCAGACTGCCATCCGGACTC
>JALSTC010000816.1 GCA_026983935.1 Ardenticatenia bacterium | reverse complement strand
CCGATTGCCCCGATCATCGCCAGGCCAGCGCCCAACGCTTTCAGGCCAGTGGTAAGATCCCCAGTCATAGATAGATTCCTCCTTAGCAAAGCTGTCGTAAAGACTGGCTGTTAAGCTGATTTAGTGGTGTTCTTCCTCGTGGTCGCCATGCCCGGCCATCGCCTGTGCGCTGAAAGCCAGCGTCAGCACCGCGAACACAAAAGCCTGAATCAGGCCGACAAACAACTCAAACGCATAGAAAATCGCCGGCAGCATGGTCGCCACCAGGAATGCCATCACGAACAACAGCACCTGCCCGCCGAAGATGTTGCCAAACAAACGGAAGGCAAAGCTGAGAATTCGCGAAAATTCGGAGACAATCTCCAGCAGGCCGACGGCAAAGTCCATCAGCCCCATGGGCTTTTTGCCCAGATTGCCCAGCGCATTCAGGTTGATGAATTTCTGGAAATAACCGGGGCCGAGCGCCCACACACCGTACACCTGCACCATGAAGACCGCGATCAGGGCCAGCGCCACCGTCAGGTTCAGGTCGGTCGCCGCTGCGCGGACAAATGATGTCACCACGAACAAATTGGCGTCTGCTTCGGCCACCGCTTCTGGTATGGCCGCAGGACCTTCGCCAGCGGTTTCACCCTCGCCCTCTGCCATCTCGGCGGCGTTTTCCCCTTCGGCCCCGGCAGTCTCTTCATGCCCACCTTCGACATCAAAACCCAGGGCGGAGCATTCATTGACGTATTCCTCAGGCACATGCCCGAAATGCTCCAGTTCACAGGCGCAGTAATCTGCCGTCGTGGCACGTGTCCCGCCGTCCAGGCCGCTGTCCACCTGCAGCAGGGCAACGCCCTCAATAGCTTCCGTATTGGCGGGATAACCGTTGAAGCCCGGCTCCGCGCAGTGCAGCAGCCCGACGCTGTCCACCCCCGGAACCAGCTCCAGCCAGTTAGCTATCAACAGGAAGAAGAAGATGGTCATCACCAGGGGAAAGACCCGACCTGCCCATGAGCCAGCCACGGACTTCGACAGATCGTACATATATTCGACAAACAGCTCCAGAAAGCCCTGCAGTCGTCCGGGGACAATTTTTATCCCGCCTCCGGCATACAACGCCACGAGCAGCAGGATAATGATCACATCCGCCCCCAACATGCCCAGCAGCGTGTTGGTCAGATCAACGCCCTCACCAAGAAAGTCCGGGATCAATGTTTCACCCGGCACAAAAATCACCGGCAGCGCCACCCCGATCCCCGCGCCTGGCAGCAGCACAAACGGCAGCCAGTAGCAGAAGACCGCGGCAAAGACGACCATACCGGCGAGGACGAGGAACCCACGTAACGTTTTGCTCACGGGGAGAACCTCCTCTCAGCCCACATGATTATTCGCCTCAATGGTCAATCCTCCTTCAAGATCGACGTATCGGAAACAGCGTCTTCATCCTGCTGCTCCGGCCCCTGAATGGCCCGGGCGGCACGCAGCGCCATGCGCATGACCAGATACAGGCTCACCGGTATGCTTGCCACCAGCAGGATGATGGTAAACGGCCCTTTTACTCCCAGCAGGGAATCAAGCCATAAGCCCAGGAATAACGCCCCCAGTACCAGCACAACTGTCGTACAGCCGACCTGCCCGGCAGTGGCCGCCAGAACGAGATTACGCGCATATCGGACCCGATTCTGGTTTTTATCCACGGCCACATACCCTCAGGTTGTGTGCTCTGCGGGCACAGCGTGTGCATTCTATCACAATATGGTAAATTCGCCAAGAATGGTCATATAACATGTGACATGAGGGGTGAGACAATAACGCGCCTCACCCCTCATGCAAATGCCCGGTGATTAGAACAGCAGCCCGCGACCGGCTTCCAGTGCCCAGTTATAGACTGGAGAAGCAATCACGCCGAGGAACAGGATGCCAAATGCACTGAGTGCCAGCGCCCAGCGGTACGAAGCGCTGATGGCAATCGGTTTTTCCTCATCCGCGCTGCGATCCACGTACATCACCTTGACCACCATCAGGTAGTAGTACAGGGCCACAATCGCGTTGATCACGCCCACCAATGCCAGCCAGACGAAATTCGCGTCAACGGCGGCATTGAACAGGAAGAACTTACCGAAGAATCCGGCTGCCGGTGGGATACCGCCCAGCGAAAGCAGCGGCACGGTCATCGCCAGCGCCAGCGCCGGACTGCGGCGGCTCAGCCCCGCCATGTCAGCGATCGCTTCGCTGCCGGTGGCGCGGCTGGTGAGCACCACAACGCCGAAAGCGCCAAGGTTGGTCAGCGTGTACATGAACATATAGAAGGTCACGGCGGCCATACCGGCCCCATTCTGGGCGCTGATGGCCACAACCCCCATGAGGGCATAACCCGCCTGCGCGATGGAAGAATAGGCCAGCATGCGTTTGATATTCTTCTGGGCAAGGGCCAGCACATTGCCCAGCGTCATCGTCAGCGCCGAAGAAACCGCCAGCATTTGAACCCACACGGCGTCATAGCTGGGAAACACGGCCATGAAAAAGCGCATCAGGAGCGCAAAGCTGGCCGCTTTGCTTGCCACACTGATGTAAGCCGTAATCGGTGTCGGCGCACCTTCATAGACATCTGGCGTCCAGAAGTGGAAAGGCACCACGCTCACTTTGAAGCCAAAGCCGACGGCAATCATGATCATGGCGACCAGCACCGGTAGATCGCCGATCCGACCGCTGGTCAACCCTTCGGCCAGCAGGTAGATGTTCGTCTGCCCGGTGAAGCCATAGAGCAGGCTCAGGCCGTAGAGCATGATGGCCGAAGCAAACGCACCAAACAGGAAATACTTCAGGCCGCTCTCGGCAGAACGCTCATCCCCACGCAGGAACCCGGCCAGCATGTACAGGCTGATCGACGTCGTTTCCAGTGCCACAAAGGCCATGATCAGGTCGGCGGAGGCGCTCATCAGGCTTGCGCCGATGGTGGCGATAATGATCAGCGCGTAGTACTCTCCCCTGCGACCCAGCCGCGCAAAGTCCACGCTGATGAGGCAGGTCAATGCACTGGCTATCAAGACCATTGTCCGGAAGATCTGCGTCAGGATGTCATACCGGATCATCCCGCCCAGCAGCAATTGATCGGCGAGTTCGCCTTCCGGCGGCGCGGAGAAGATCAGCATGATCAGGGCGATACCAAACAGCGCAAGCGCGGTAATCACGCCCAGCTTCCGCCGCCGACTTTCCGGCCAGATGGCGTCCAGGGCCAGCACAACCACTGCAAGAATGGTCAGCAGGATTTCTGGCAAGATGGCGAGCAAACTCGCCGCCCAATCAACCGTTTGGAAGTCCAACTACACACCTCCCAGCAGCAATTGCGCTATCGGCCTGACTCCACTTTCGACCATGGGGGCCATCACACTCGGCCAGACGCCCAGGATAATCAGAGACAAGCTGAGCATGGCCAGGGCGGCTTTATCAAGGACGGTCACATCGCTGAGGTGGCCGTAGTGTTCCTGGTCAAACTCGCCAAAGAACACCTGCTGCACCACACGCAGCACATAAGCCGCCGTCACAATGATCCCCAGTACGCCAACGATAGCGATAATGGCGTAGTAGTTCATCAAAGACCAGCCCCCGATATGCAGGGCAATCGTCGGGCTGGCATTCCACAATCCCATGAAGATCGGGAACTCCGCGACAAACCCGCTCAGCCCCGGCATGCCCATGCTGACAAGACCACCCAGTACGAAGGCAAAGGCCACCCAGGGCATCACTTTTCGGAAGCCCCCAAGACTGGGGATGTCGCGGGTATGTGCTCTGTCATACACCATCCCCACACAGGAGAAGAAGAGCGCCGTCATTGCACC
Organism: Ardenticatenia bacterium; assembly: GCA_026983935.1. Classification (GTDB taxonomy): domain Bacteria; phylum Chloroflexota; class Anaerolineae; order Aggregatilineales; family Ch27; genus JALSTC01. The sequence continues at coordinate 2,545 of JALSTC010000816.1, read as the reverse complement.
GTGACTGAACATCTGCAGGCCCGCGCCGGTCATCCCAAACACATTCATGGTGGCCCAGCCCATACTGACCAGCCCCATGTGGCTCACCGACGAGAAGCCAATAACGTACTTAAAGTCACGCTGGCGCATGGCGATGAACGCCCCGTAGACCACGTTGATCAGCGTCAGGAACACGATCCAGGGTAGATGCACCCGCGCCCCATCCGGCAGAAGCTGCACACCGACGCGCAGCGCGCTGTACGCGCCCAACTTCATCAGCACGCCCGCATGGATCATGGAGACGGCGGTCGGCGCGGCCACGTGACCGTCCGGGCTCCAGTTATGGAAGGGGAACACACCCGCCAGCACACCAAAGCCCAGGAAGATAAACGGGAACCAGGCCCGCGCAAAGGTCAGACCGTCAATCCCGAAGATTTCCATGTCAAACGGGCTGTTGGGCATGGCCGATACTTCCAGCATGTGCACCATGTCGAAGCTGTACGTGCCGGTGGCATCCCCGGCGACAAAATACATCGCCAGCACACCGATCAGGGCGATCACCGAGCCGACCAGAATATACAGGGTCAGCTTCATCGAGGCATATTCGCGCAGGTCCTTCCACCCCCAGGTGGCGATCAGCAGGTACATCGGGAAGATCGCCAGCTCGTAGAAAAAGAACAGCACGAACAGATCCATCGCCACAAACACGCCGTAGACGCCCGCAACCAGCAGCAGGAAGAAAGCCATGAATTCGCGCGGGCGATCGTCAATGCCCCAGGAAATCAGCACACCGGCGAATGATGCCAGCCCGGTCAGCAGCACCATCGGCGCACTGATGCCATCAACGCCCAGGTGGTAGTTGATGCCCAGCGCCGCCACCCAGGAGGTGCTCTCCTGAAACTGGAACATCTCCCTGACGGACTGTGCCGAGTTGGCAAAGGCCACGTCATAATTCGCATAGACCAGCAGCGCCAGCAGCAGGCTGAAACCGGTTGCTGCCGCCGCGATCAGCCGTGCCTCTTGCTTGGCAGTCCTGGGCAGCAGCAAGATGAGCAGCGCCCCGGCTACCGGCGTGAGGGTGATAATACTCAGTACGGGAAACGGTGAGTCCATATATCCCCCTGCCTTATTACCCGCCAAACATGCGGGTTACGGTATCGTTGATCGTCGGCAAAATCCAGTTGGGTAGAACGCCCGTGACCAGCATCAGCACCATCAGCGGTGCGATGGCGACCACTTCCCGCAGCGAAATCTCCAGGCGGTGATGCCTGCGGTCGTATTCCACCCATTCCTGAGAAGGCTTGCCGTGCAGCACCTTCTGAATCCCCTTGAGGACGTACGCACCGGTGAATAACAGCCCGATCATGCTGATCGCTGTCAGCGCCGTGAAGACCGGCCATGCACCACGCACCACCAGGAACTCGCTCACAAATCCGTTCAGGCCCGGCAGGCCGACACTCGACATGCTGGTGAAGATCAGGATGCCCCCATAGACCGGAGCCAGCACCCACAGACCGCCCATTTTGCGCAGATCGCGCGTGTGCGCCTTGTGGTAGATCGCGCCGACCAGCAGGAACATACCCGCCGAACTGAGGCCGTGATTAAACATTTGCAGCACCGCGCCGTTCATCGCCAGCACGGCGCTCTGTGTATCAGCCACCGCCACAGTGTTCGGTTCCAGGCCAAGCCAGGGGGCCGTACCGCCGGTGTAGATGATGCCATATACCCAGGCCGCCACCGCCACGCCCAGCACGACAAAACCCATATGATTCACCGAGCTGTAAGCCACCAGCCGCTTGAAGTCATCCTGCCCGTAAGCGGCAAAGGCCCCCATCACAATGCCCGCCATCGCCAGAAAAGCAATCACCGGGGCGAAAGCCGCCGCCTGCTCCGGGAAAAACGGGATCACAAAACGAAGGAAGCCATACGCGCCCAACTTGAGCAGGACACCCGCCAGCAGCATCGAACCCGCCGTCGGCGCTTCGGTGTGCGCGTCTGGCAGCCAGGTATGGAACGGCCAGATGGGCACTTTGATGGCAAAGGCCAGGAAGAAGGCCAGGAAGGCCAGGTCCTTCACCGTCGCCACGCTAATGCCCAGGAACGTGCCACCGTTCCCCTGGAAGGAAGGCCAGAACTCGGTCAGCTCGACGATGTTCATCGTGCCTGCCGTCAGGCCGATCAACTGGATTGCCAGCAGCAGCCCCAACGACCCGGCCATCGTATACAGGAAGAACTTGACCGAGGCATACAGGCGGTTATCGCCGCCCCAGAGGTTGATCAGGAAGTACATCGGCACCAGGCCGATCTCCCAGAACACGAAGAAGATCATCAGGTCAAGCGCGACAAAGACGCCCATCATGCCTGTTTCCAGAAACAGGAAGAGGGCCATGTAGAGATTAACCTGCCGCTCGATCTCGAAGCTGATCAACACACCCAGCGGCACCAGCAGGCCGGTCAGCAGGACCATGACCACACTGATCCCGTCTACGCCGAGGTGCCAGGAGGACCCCAGCAGTGGGAACCAACTCGCCTCTTCTACAAATTGAAAGCCCCCCACTGCCCGGTC
>JALSTC010000815.1 GCA_026983935.1 Ardenticatenia bacterium | reverse complement strand
CCTCCCCTGTTTGAGTGTCATCAGACGGTAACTGACGATCAGGCCAATGCCCTCATGGGCCAGCACCGTAGAGACAATGCGAATCGCTGCCGCTCCTGGCTGCGCTCCGCCCTCCAGGAGTGCAAAACGCAAATTGAACACCGTCGCAAATGCCAGACTCACCACCAACCCATAGGCGATGCTGTCAATTCGCTGCTGAAAACGCCCCGGCCAGGCCATGTAGCGCAGCACGAGGTACTTCAACGTTTCGACAGCAAGCCCCACCGTCACCATATATCCCAGGATGCGGCTGATGCCGGGCAAAGAATTCAACCACCTTCCCGGCTCAATGAAGACCTCAATGAATGGCCCGGCCACTGCATTGGCCACCAGCAAACTGACGACCAGCACCGCCACCAGATCGTTGCGGGGATTCAATGCACGGCGCTCTCCCCGCCAGGAAAACAGAAACCACAGTCCCAGAGGGGTCAGCGCCAGTGCAGCCGTCACCGGCGGTCGTTGAGCAACGTCAACATGAATATTCAGCAGGGATGCTGCCAGGTTAACCACCAGCGTTCCTATGATGAGCACAAGTGTCTCGATCATGGTCGTACGCCATACCCGGCGGTAAGCAGGACGGGACTCTTCGTCCTCATCAAGCGGGGGCAGCAGACTGGTATCAAAAGTCGTCATCGCAGATATTCCCTAAAACGCGCCGGTCATTCTACCGCGTCTGATGTTCCCGGCCCACAAAACTACCCCCCACCTTCTCTGTAAGGTATACTCGCCTCGCTCCAATTATGGTAGCTATGGCAACAAATCAAAACGCACGAGGAAGAGCAGTCAATATCCATGAACCGCCTTTTTATCACCGCACTGGTTGTACTTTTATTCCTGGCTGCATGCACAGGCCCTGAAGCCAATGAGCCGCCTGGCCCCCGCATCGTCTACGGTCTATCTCTGATGCCCAGCGGCTTTGATCCCCACATCAATGCCTCTGCCGAGCTGGGTATTCCCCTGCGATCGGTTTATGACACGCTGGTCTATCGGGATCCAATCACGGGGGAATTCGTACCCGGCCTGGCATCTCACTGGGAAATGAGTCCGGACGGATTGTCCTATACATTCTACCTGCGTGAAGATGTACACTTTCACGACGGCACACCGTTCAATGCCAACGCTGTCGCCGTTAACCTGGATCGCATCACCGCCCCGGAAACAGGCTCCCAGAAAGCACGATTCATGCTGGGGCCGATCAGCGGCTATGAAGTCATTGATGCCTATACCATCAAGCTGAACTTCACGGAGCCCTACGCGCCGCTCCTCGATTCGCTCAGCCAGGTTTATCTTGGTATCGCCAGCCCGGCGCAGTTGGCCCAATACGACAATGCCACCTACCAGTTTCATCAGGTCGGCACAGGCCCCTATCGCATGGTTGAATATGTTCCCGGCGATCGCCTGGTGCTGACCCGCAATGAAGATTATTTGTGGGGGCCGTCGTTTTACGTCGCCCCGGAACATCCCATCCAGACAATTGAATTCCGCTTCTTTGAAGACCCACCAACACGCGCACTGGCGCTGGAAAGCGGTGACGCCCAGATCATGGGTGAAATACAGCCGATTGACGCCCAACTGCTGGCCGGAAACCCCAATCTACGGCTCTATCCCGTGCCCATCCCTGGCCAGCCGCTCCAGTTCTTGATGAATACCCGGCGCTTCCCCACCGATAGCCATACTGTGCGGCAGGCGTTGATTTATGCCACAAACCGCGCCGCCATTGTGGACGCCGTCTTCCAACGCTTCTCGCCTGTGGCTTACGGGCCGCTGAGCCAGGTCACCGACTTTTACACGCCGGATGTGGCCGGTTACTATCCCTATGATCCCGGCCAGGCACAGTCGCTGCTGTTCACCGCCGGATTCACTGAGACGAATGAAGATGGCATCCTTGTCATTCCCACAGGCCCAGCCGAAGGCACAGAAACCCCGGCCCTGACACCGACTGCCGAGCCTGTGACCGCTGGCGTTCCATTGGAGGTGACAGCGATCGTCCCGCCCTGGGGACTCACGCCACAGGTGGCTCAGATACTGCAAAGTCAGTGGCGCACTATCGGTATTGATCTGCGGATCCGCCAGGTGGCAGGCTTCAGCCAACTACGGGAGGCCGCGCAGTCAGGTGATTACAACCTCATATCACTCAACTTTTTCGGGAAAGACCCTGATGTACTGGCCCAGTTTTTCATGACAGACGCGCCGCTTAACTGGACTGGCTACTCGGACTTTGAGCTGGATACATATCTCAGTGAAGGCGCTCGCCAGCCCGATCCTGCCACCCGCGAATCAATGTACGCTGCCGCTCAGATACGTATTATGGAACAGGCGCTGATCCTTCCGATCCGTGATTACATCAATCTCAACGGCACAACAGCAACCATCCAGAACGTACAGTTCGACAGTCAGGGCTGGTTCCCACTGTTGTACAACTTCTCGATTCTCACACCGGGAGACGGGAATTGAGGCATGCTGCGTTTCATGCGCCAGCGATTGCTAAGCACCCTTCTGACTATCTGGGCAACAGTAACGCTGGCCTTCTTCGCACTGCGCGTGATACCGGGCGATGCCATCACCAACCAACTGCTTCAGGGCGGCGCCACTGAGGCTGAGATTGCCGCCCACCGGGCTGCACTGAATCTGGATTCACCGCTGTGGAATCAATATCTTGGCTATCTGGGGGGGCTTCTCCAGGGCGACTTAGGGCGCTCTCTGCTGTCGCGCCAACCCGTCAACGTGCTGATTGCAGAGCAGTTCGGCGCAACCATTGCACTGGCACTGAGTGCGCTGGGCACGGCACTACTGCTCGGGCTGGGACTGGGCACAATTGAAGCCTTGTTCTGGCCGCGACGTGTCGGGCGTCTGGCCAATGCACTGAGCATTGTGGCGCTTTCCACACCAATTTACTGGACAGGTACACTGGCTATTTACTTCTTCAGTACGGCTCTCGGCATTCTGCCGGCAACAGGCTCCGGCGACCTGCGACATCTGATCCTGCCAGCGGCGGTGCTGGGCTTCCATGCCTCGGGCGGGATCGCCCGGATTACACGCGCCAGCCTGCGGCATGTCCTGGAAGCGGGATTTGTCCGCACGGCCTATGCCAAAGGTCTCAGTAAATGGCAGGTGCTTCACCGCCACGTTCTCCGGGCAGGGCTGCCGCCTGTGCTGGCGGTCATTGCGCTGCAGGCCGGGTTCCTGCTGGGAGGCACTGTCATCACCGAGATTCTGTTCGTGCGGCGGGGGATCGGGCAGCTACTGCAAAGCGCCGTCCTTGAACAGGACTATCCCGTCGTTCAGGGAATCGTTGTGCTCTCGGCCATCATTTACAGTCTTGTCAATGCCCTTGCCGATGTATTATACGGTGCACTTGATCCTCGCGTAAATACCGACCTGCAGGCATAGCGCCATGACAGAACCCGACTCTGTACACAGGCTGCTCCGCCGCCCACACCGTCAAAGACGCCATTACCACGCCCCCCTGGCTGTGATCATGATAATCGTATTGATCACACTGCTTGCGCCTGCACTGGCACCTTATGACCCACGACATGCAGTCAGTGGAGGCTATCTTCTTCCACCTTCCGCCGAGCACATCTTTGGCACAGATACACTGGGACGCGATGTACTCAGCCGGACGTTGTGGGGTGGCCGGCAGACACTCAGCACGGCGCTGCTGGCCACTGCCATCACCATCATCCCCGGCCTGTTGATCGGCGCAGTGTCCGGCTTCACCGGGCACTGGGTCGATCGGGCAATGATGGCGGCGATGGACACACTGCTTGCCTTCCCCAATCTCCTTCTGGCGCTGGTGATCATCGCCCTGATCGGAACGGGCGCGAATCAGGTTGCGCTGTCAGTCGGTATGGCCGGGCTGCCTGCCTTTGCCCGCGTTGCGCGGGCCGCCGTCCTCGACGCCCGCCATAGACTGTACGTCCAGGCAGCATGGGCCATCGGTGCGCCGCCGCACCGCGTGTTGATTCACCATATTCTGCCAAATATCATGGAAACACTGCTCAGTTTCGCGGCAGTATCCCTCAGTTGGGCGCTGCTCAACGGTACAGCGCTCTTTTTCCTGGGATTTGGCGGCGATCCTTCCATACCAGATTGGGGTGTTATGCTGAACGAGGGCCGCGCTGCATTTCGGGTCGCCCCCTGGATCGCCCTCCCCCCCGGAATGACGATCACGCTTACCGTTTTTGCCGTCAACCGCATTGCGGATAGCTGGCAGGACGCACTTAACGGTCGCTGACTCCGGGCTGCTCTGCGAAGATGGCCGTACCCGGTGCATGCATCGGATCACGCAACGCATCCTGTACAGACTCCGGCTCAAGGCCGGACAGGATGTGAATGGTCAGGGCCGGATAAGTTTGAACCAGCCGTACCATCTCCCGCACTTTACCAGCCATCCCACCAGTGACATCCACGCCACGTGAGCCACCCAACACCGCCTCAATTTCCGGCAGGATTTGCGGCGTGATGCGCGGAATCACATGGCCACCCTGATCCAGCACACCCTCGACTTCGCCCAGCAGCAAAATATGCCGGGGTCGTAAGATCGGGGTCAAATAGAGAAAAATCTCTTCTGTGCTGATGATCGCCCCGCCGCGAACGGTATCCAGTGCCACATCGCCATAGACCAGCGGAACCAATCCTTTTTCCAGGGCAATCTGAAGCGGCCTGGCTTCCAGATAACGCAGGTCGCCGTCCACGCACTCCGCCGAAGCTGAAGGCTGCAGTGGCCAGACAGGGATACCCGCCGCCGCAAGCTTCTCTGAAACGAGATCGTTGAGGTGTCCAGCCACACGGGCCACTTCCGCAAAGCCCTGCCACTGCTCTGCCGTCGCGACGCCTTGCATTGTCCCATGCCTGTACGCCGCAAAATGCCCGAACGAACCACTGCCATGGCCGATCAACAGACGCAGGCCCGGACGGGCTGCCATCGCCGAAGCAATGGCAGCGGACAGTCTCGCCATGCGCTCACCGAGAAAGGTGCTCTCGCGCGTCTTATCGGTGATTAGAGAGCCTCCCAGCTTTAGAAATATCAGCATGTGCGCCCTACTCTTCCGTCTTAAGCGTTGTCAGGATGACCCGGGCCGCCCCTGCACGATAGAGCGCATCAGCAACTTCAGCCGCCGCATCTGCGGCGACAAGTGCGATCATATTGCCACCACGTCCGCCGCCGGACAGCTTGGCGCCTGATGCGCCAGCCTCAAGTGCCACCTCGATCAACTGCTCCAATTCTGGAGACGAAACGGTCAACTCACGAAGCAGCGCCTGATTCTCCTGCATAAGCGGGCCTAACGCAGAGATTGTCCCCCGCTCTATCGCCTGACGTGCCTGTCGGCAGATCGTGCCAATTGATTCAAAGATCACCCCAATACGTTGGGGGTCGCGCTCATACAACACACGTACGTCACCGACGGCAGCGCGCGTCGGGCTGGCAATGCCGGTATCGGCAACGAGCAGATGAATTGGTGCCCCGATCTGGAAAGTTTCGATCGGCCGCCCACGTACAAAATAGACAGGTCTTTCGTAAACGATGACCGTGTTGTCTATGCCGCTTGGCGTACCGTGATAGAGTTTCTCAATTTCAAATACCAGTTCATTAAGCTCCGCCGCATCGAGGGGATGCCCGAGGGCCCGGGCAAGCGCACGAAGCAGCGCCGTCGTGGCAGCCGCACCACTGCCCAATCCGCTCGCAACAGGGATGGTGCTGTGCAATAAGACCTCATAAGGCGGAAAAGGCACGCCCAGTCGATTCAGGAGCAGGCGGGCCGCAATGGACAGCGCATGCTCATTCTTTGTAGGTTGCGGGTGGACAACAATGGTCCGGGCCAGATTGGCGGCAATGATCTGCAGCCTTCTCCCCGGCCTGACCACAGCACGCGCCTGGACGGCGAACAACGGGGAGGCAATAGCTGGCTGACCATAAACCACAGCGTGCTCACCAAAGAGGATGATTTTTCCGGGGGCTGTGGCAACAACTTCTGTCATGGTCAGGAAAGATACAGAGCGACCAGAACAGACAACCCCCAGAGCAGGATAGCGCCCAGCAGCGGTGCATCTTCCAGCAACACCTCATCTGGTGCGCTACCTTTGCCCTCCACATGAATCAAATACAGATAGCGCATAATACCATAGAGGACAAAGGGGATGGTCAGCAACATAGCCGGACGCGCCGGGTTGGCCTCAAAGGTGTACAGGGCATAGGACAACACACTGCCGGTCATTACCAGACGGAGCATCTCATCCAGCAAGCCGGGTGTATATGCTTTGTAAATAGGCCGCACGCTTTCAGCTTTCTCCGCCATCAATAGAAGTTCCTGTCGCCGCTTGCCAACAGCC
>JALSTC010000814.1 GCA_026983935.1 Ardenticatenia bacterium | reverse complement strand
ATAGTTGATCCCTCAACATCAGGGCAGGGGGGCGGCCTGCCTGCAGGTGCTGGTCCGCCCTGGCGGCGGCAGTAGAAGCCTGTTGGTGCGTATTATGCTGTGGGGCTGTCCGGGATCGGGATGTGCTTCCCGATCCCTTTCCCTGAGAATGTTTGCCGGAGGGACTGTAATGAGCAGGAAAATTTTGATTGCCGACGATGAGAAACATATTCTGGATACGGTGGGCGCTTATCTGGAGAATGCCGGATTTCAGGTGGTGACGGCGAAGGACGGTCGCGAGGCGCTTTTTGTCTTTCGGGCGGAACATCCCGATCTGCTTATTCTGGACGTAATGATGCCGGAACTGGATGGCTGGGAAGCGGCACGTCTGATCCGGAAGGAAAGCGATGTGCCCATTATCTTTCTGACGGCCCGAGTGGAAGATGCCGACCAGATCACGGGCCTGGAAATTGGCGCGGACGAATACATCACCAAGCCGTTTAGCCCGCGTGTGCTGGTTGCCAGGGCCAGGGCGATCCTGCGCCGGGTTTATGGTGACCTGGCTGCCGAGCCGACTATGTGGCGTGTTGGTGGGCTTGAGCTGAATGCGGAAACGCGCATCGTAACTGTGGACGGGCGGCGCATTGAGCTGACGCCCAGTGAATTCGATCTGCTTCAGGTCTTGATTGCCCGTCCGGGGCGGGTATTCACCCGCATGGAACTGCTCGATCGGATTCAGGGTGAGGCCTATGCCGCCTACGAGCGGACGATAGACGTCCACGTCAAGAATCTGCGTGCCAAAATAGAAGAAGACCCCCGAAATCCGCGCTACATCGAAACAGTGTATGGCGTTGGTTACAGAATGCGGGATGATTATGAATAGACTCTGGGTGCGCCTGTCACTGGCATTTTTGCTGGTCACCTGGCTGGCCATTGCGGTAGTGTCGGTCATCGTGCGCAATGCCACCGAAACCAGTTTTCGTCACTACGTTAATCAGCAGAACATCGCACGTTTTGGCGAGTCCCTGATCGATCAACTGCGGGAATACTATGTGGCTAACGGGGGATGGGAAGGCGCCGAGTCGCTGCTGCCGGGGCATGGTGATGGCGGTTCCGGCGGCAGGGAGCAGGGCCGGAGAGGTGCCCAGGTTCTGGTAGCTGACGAGTCGGGTCTGGTTGTGGCCGCTACCGATCCTTCGCTGACGGGCAGTTATCTGGATGAAACAGCTCTTGTGACCGCTGTACCGTTGTTAGTTGATGGGATTCAGGTCGGCTGGCTGGCTCAGGAGACGCCCGGTGCACGGGTGATGAATGAGGCCGAGGCGCGTTTCTTGGATGAGACGACGAACTGGCTCATTGCAGCAGCAGTCGGGGCGGGCCTGCTGGCTGTCGTTTTTGGGGCTGCGCTTGCCTGGGAACTGACACGTCCTCTGCGGGCATTGGGCGATGCCGTGCATGCCCTCGCTGCTGGTCATCTGGGGCATCAGGTGGAGGTCAGCGGGACACAGGAAATGATCGAGCTTGCGCAGGCTTTCAATGCCATGTCTCATGATCTGGCGGAGGGGGAACAACTGAGGCAGCGTATGGCCGCGGATATTGCCCATGAACTGCGCACACCCGTGAGCGTGCTTCGTGGGCATTTAGAGGCCATGCTGGATGGTGTTTTTCCGCTGGACGGCGAGCATCTGGCTGTGGCCTATGACCAGACTTTTCACCTGGCACGGCTTGTGGATGATTTGCGCCTGCTGACAATGGCTGAAGCCGGACGGTTGCCTCTGGAGCGCGTGCAGGCCATGCCGGAAGAGCTGGTCACGCGGGCCGTGGAGCGATTCATGCCGCTGGCGATGGACGCCGATATTATCCTCTCTTCGGATATCGAACCGGCCCTGCCGGTGATTCTTGTTGACATCGACCGTTTGCAGCAGGTACTGGGCAATCTGCTGACCAACGCCCTGCGTCACACGCAGCCCGGCGGTCAGATCAGGGTGACCGTTACCCGGCGGGATCGGACTGTGCGCTTTGCCATCAGTAACACAGGGGAGGGGCTTTCTGCAGAGCAGGCAGCCCATGTCTTTGAGCGCTTCTGGCGTGCGGAAGAAGCACGGGAGCGCGATCGAGGCGGCAGCGGGCTGGGGCTGGCAATCACCCAGCAGTTGGTCAACCTGCATGGCGGGCGCATCTGGGTGGAAACTTCACCGGGAGAGACGACCTTCATTTTTGAGATTCCCGCTGAGCAGGCAGCGAGCTAGACATCCGTGCGCCGCGGGCGGTATTGGATGGCTTCTGCCAGATGTGGCACATCAATGATATCTGCGCCTGCCAGATCGGCGATCGTCAGGCCCAGCTTGAGAATGCGGTGGTAGGCACGGGCGCTGAGGTGCATCTGCCGCAGGGTGACCTTGATCAGACTTTCTGCTTCAGACGTCAGGGTGCAGTACTTGCGGATATCGCCCGGCCCCATGTCTGCATTGGCATGCAGCCGGGGATGATCGGCAAAGCGGACGCGCTGCCGCTCACGCGCCGCTTCGACACGCGCCCTGATTCTGGCGGAAGGCTCTCCCTGGATTTTCCCCGTCAGCTTTTCATAGTCCACACGCGGCACGTTTACGTGAATGTCAATGCGATCCAGCAGCGGGCCGGAAATGTGCTGCTGATAGCGGCGAATCTGGGACGGTGAGCAGGTGCACGTGTGGGTGGGATCACCGTAGTAGCCGCAGGGACAGGGGTTCATCGCTGCCACGAGCATGAAGTTGGCCGGGAAGGTCAGCGTGCCGTTAGCGCGGCTGATGGTTACCCGTTTGTCTTCAATGGGCTGCCGCATGACTTCCAGCGCCGCCCGACCGAACTCCGCGAATTCGTCCAGAAAGAGGACGCCGCGATGGGCCAGCGTGACCTCTCCGGGCCGCGGTATGCGCCCGCCGCCGACCAGCCCTGCCTGGCTTATCGTGTGGTGGGGGGAGCGATAGGGTCGGGCGCGCAGCAGCGGGGAATCCCCCGGCAGCAGGTCGGCGATTGAGTAGATGCGTGTGACTTCCAGTGCTTCATCCAGTGTCATGGCGGGGAGTATGCCCGGCAGCGCCCTGGCCATCAATGTCTTCCCGGAGCCGGGGGGGCCGGTGAGCAGTACGTTGTGATTGCCGGCTGCCGCAACCTCCAGAGCACGTTTGACGTGCTCCTGACCTTTGATTTCAGAAAAGTCAATCAACCCTTGTAAGAGGGCCTGTTCGTCAATCTGCTGCATGCCATCGCGGCGGTAAGCAGGAATGATGCGCAGGCCATAAAGGTGTTCGATGAGATGTCCCAGTGTGGGAACGGGGATGACGTCAATTTCCGGGATCAGGGCTGCTTCGGCGGCATCCACTTCCGGGACATAAATTGCAGAAAGGCCCTCCTGCCGGGCAGCATACGCGCACGCGATGACACCCTTGACGTGACGCAGGTGTCCGTCCAGGGACAGTTCCCCGATGAACATGGCGTCCTGGAGGGCGTCCAGGGGGGCCTGGTCAGTTGCAGCTAACGCGCCGAGTGTGATTGGCAGGTCATAAGCCGGGCCGTCTTTGGGAATGTCCGCAGGGGCCAGGTTGACGGTGTAGCGCTTCAGGGGGAAACGCAGCCCGCTGTTCTTGATGGCTGTGCGGACGCGCTCCCGGCTTTCTTTGATTGCTGAACCCGGCAGCCCGACAATCTGGAACTGAGGCACGCCGGAATGCGGAGAAAAATCAACCTCCACAGTAATCGGCACACCATCCAGGCCTACGACGGCACATGAGATCACTTTTGCCAGCATAACAGCTTCCTCAATTCTGGCGGCTCTAGCCAATGCTATCTTACCGAAAAATCGGCGCGAAAGCCCCCGGTCTTAGCTGTGGGGATGAAGCGCAGCCATCCTTTCTTTGAACGCTGCAATCTGATAGAATTGTCCCGGGTGTAAGCAACATGATCCGCACGTACAGGTACCGCCTCTATCCCTCCCGGTCTCAGGAAACCAACCTGCGGCGTGTCCTGGATGCCTGCCGGGGACTGTACAACATGGCGCTGGCCGAGCGCAAGTACGCCTACCAGCTTGAGAAGCGCTCTGTCAGCAAGACGGAACTCTACGAATTGGCGAAGCGCTATCGCCGCCTTTTTCCCTATGCCAATCAGATGTTCAGTCAGACGGCACAGAGCGTTATTGAGCAGTTGGACCTGGCCTTTGAGGCCTTCTTCCGCCGCGTCAAGGCTGGCGAGAAGCCCGGCTTACCCGCGCTTCTCGGTATGACCGTATCGCGCTGGAAGACCTGCGTGTGCGCAATATGGCCCGCAACCATCACCTGAGCAAGAGCATTCTGGATGCGGGCTGGTCTACGTTCCGGCAGTATCTCACGTACAAGGCTGAAAGTGCCGGTCGTGAGGTCGCCTTCGTGGACCCGGCCTATACGTCCAGAAGCTGCTCTGCCTGCGGCGCGATGTTCCAGGACTTCGACCTTTCGACCCGGTGGGTCACCTGCGCTTGTGGTCTGTCGCTCGACCGGGACCGCAATGCCGCGTTAAACATTTTGCGTCGGGCCGGTTACCATCGGGTGGGACACACCCGTGCCGGATAACGCAGCCCCGCTGTCTGCCCCATCACGGAGCGGGCAAGGGCAAGCGTCCATCAGAAACCCCCGCCTTCAGGCGTGGGGAGTGTCACGATTCATCCCAACCTGATAAATTGTCCTTGTCAGCATTTCCGCTTCCCGGTAGGATGATGCAAGAAAGCGCCTATTTCAGGACACAATCTGCCATGATCAATCCGCCGCCTTCCCCCCGCCGTATCCTCCTGCTCAAACCTTGCTGCCTGGGCGACGTTGTCCTGACCACACCTTTACTCGCCGCACTGCGTCGCGCATACCCGGATGCCCATCTGACCTGGGGTATCAGCACTTACAGTGCCCCCGTGATCCACAATCACCCGATGGTGGACACCGTGCTGCTGACCGGCCCGCAGGCCAATCCTGCACGCACACCGATGGGATTGTGGCGGCTGGCCCGGCAGCTCCGGGCCGGGCGCTTTGACATGGCCGTGGCCCCAGTGCGCTCTCCCCTGATCGGGCTGGCCGTCCGGCTGGCAGGCGTGCCCATCCGGGCAGGGCTTGACTCGGCAGGACGCGGACGTTTCTACAACGTGCGCGCACCCATCAACCCGGCTGAGGCGCGGCACGAGGCCGAAATTTATCTGGACATTGCACGGGCACTTGGGCTGGACGTCTCCGACTGCTGGGCCAATGTGCCTGTATCAGACGACCAGATCAAGGCGCTGCCTGCCAGCATCAAGCCGGGCGTCGTGGTCGTGCATGTCGGCGGCGGAAAAAACCCGGGTATGACGATGGTGGAAAAACGCCCGCCGATTCCTCTGCTTGCCAATGTGGCGGCCCGCGCTGCTGCACACCTGCACGCCCGGATTGCCATTCTGGGCGGGCACGACGATCGGGAGCGTGCCGATGCACTGCACGAAGCGCTGTATGGCGCTGATCCGCTCTCGCTCATCAATGTGCTTGATTTTTCCGAAGTGGCAGCGCTTGGCGCGATCGCCGGGCTGGCCATCGGGCCAGACACCGGTCTGATGCATCTGATGGCAGCGGCAGGCGCACCAACAGTCATGATCTTCGGCCCCTCGGATCCGCGGCGCTACGCGCCGTTCGTGCCACCAGGCCGGGCGGCTGCCCCCTGGCAGCCCTACCCCCTGCCACCCGGAGGGGTGGTGAGCGGCCCGCCAAAGGGATGGTCATGGGAGGAGCATGGCGTTACTGCGCAAGAAGTATGGGACGCCGCAAAAAAGTTACTGCCCGCATAATGCTCTGACAGCAACAGCACCCCCTTCTGAAAAAGATCAACAGCCGAAAATGCTTGACATTTACCGGGTCAGGCCCTACACTACGGTCACTATGAACATACAGGGCAATTTCTACGGCATGATGTGCAGCGAGCCGTGCGGGAGGGAATGCGAGGTTCCACTTCCGCAGCGGACGTGTGCGTCTGCCTGATGCCACACGACCCCACGGCTCGGTTAATCCACCGCTTGCCTCGCGCAGGCGGTTTTTGTTTGCCTATTTTCCATCGTTGCCGGACAATACCGGGAGTATCACGGAAGGAGACACCATGAGTGAGTATATCCACGTATCGCTGGCCTGGCCCTACGCCAACGGAGACATGCACGTCGGCCACCTGGCGGGCGCGTATCTGCCTGCCGACATCTTTGCCCGCTATCACCGTCTGAAAGGCAATCACGTCCTGATGGTCAGCGGATCCGATTCCCATGGCACACCGGTCACCATCGAAGCGGAGAAGGTAGGCGTATCGCCGCGCGAATTCTTTGAGAAGTATCACCGCCGCTTCCTGGAAACCCAGCGTGACATCGGCATCAGCTACGATCTCTTCACGCATACCGACACCGAAAAC
>JALSTC010000813.1 GCA_026983935.1 Ardenticatenia bacterium | reverse complement strand
GAGCAGGCGCTTACCTATGCGCAGCAGGCTTATGCGCGTGAGCCGGATCACTGGGTGGCTCCCTATAATCTGGGCATGGTCGAGGACCGGCTTGGCATGGCATCAGAGGCTGTGGAACACCTGCAGTCTGCACTGCGGGCCGGGCTGGAGAGCCGCCATCGGCTGCTGATCCACCTGTGGCTGGCACGTGCCTATGCCCGGCTGGGGCGGGGTGAGGATGTTAGCCGGGAGTTGGCCGCCCTGCGGGAGCAGCGGCGCGGCCTGAAGGACTGGCAGACGATATTTGAGAGCGAGCAGGCGGAGACTCTGCGCGGCGTTCTGGGGGCCGATGTCGAGCTCGCACAGCGTATTTTCGATGGGGCAGGGGCGGAGGTCTTCTCTGCGGGCCTGACTGCTGTTGAGGCAGAATCATGACACGTCGCTTGCTGATTGTGCTGGCGCAGCTTCCGCTGGTGATTGCGATTCTGGGAGTGCTGGTGTTCATTGGCGGCATTGCGGGCGAGTATGTCGTTAACCGCAGCAGCCCGTTTGGGGAAAGTGCGCCCTCAGACCTGACGTGGGTGGCGCTGGTCGGGCTGGGAGTGGCGGCGGCCATGTTCCTGGTATGGTTTGTCAGTGTGGCGCTGCTGCTCGGCATTCAGACGCGCCGCCAGGGGCCGGGCTATGGTGAAGCCTACCGCCTGATTGAGACCTTCAAATTTGATGATGCCATCCCGTTGTTGGAGAAGCTGATTCAGGAGGGCAAGGAGTCGGTTGATGTGCTGATGCTGCTGGCCAGCGCTTATGCCTATTCCGGGCGGCTGGCCGATGCGCAGCGTGTGGCTGACCGCGCAGTGGCGGTCTATCCGGACGAATCGGCCGCTTACCTGACGCTGAGCAACGTATACCGGATGCAGGCCTCATATGATGCCGCAGCGGAGGCATTGATGCGGGCAGCCGCGCTTGACCCGGAATCGGCGGTTATCTGGGCGGAGCTGGGATTGCTGCGCCTGTATGCCGGGGACAAAGTGGGCGCACGTGAGGCGCTGGAAAGAGCGGCAGCGCACACCATGCCTGCGATGTATGCCGTGCGAGTGTACTATCAACTGGCAAACTTCTATGCGGACAGCGGAGACGCCCGGCAGGCAGCACGGGCTGCGGCCAAGATGGTCAGTGCACGCGATGGGTTGGAGAGCTGGAAGTCAGGCTTGGCGGCACTGGAAGGCACATCTTATGGCCAGCGTCTGGCCCGTGAACTGGAGCAGATTGAGCGTGCCCTGCAGGATGCCGACGCCGCGCACACGGATTGAGGGATAAGCATGACCTGGCAGCAGTACCTGAAAGCCGGCTGGCGGAATCTTCCCGGTGGTATGCGGCGCTTCTTGATCACTGCGGTGTTGGGGGCACTTGGGCTGGTTGTGCTGGCGTTTATTCTCCCGGTGGAGTGGCAACTGTTGCCGCTGCTGGCTCTGTTTGGCCTTTTTGTTGTGGTGCAGGGCGTGGTTCTGTGGATGCTGTGGCGGCAGGGGCCGGCTTTCCGACGGGCGCGGCGGGCATACCTCGCTGGTGACTTTGCGGAGGCTGTTCGCATTCTGGAAGAGCGGCAGGAAACAGATGCTCTGGATGCCGCGGAGCAGACCTTGCTGGGCAATACCTACCGTCAGATGGGCCGCCTGTTGGAAAGCGAGCGCATCCTGCGTAAGGCATTCGAAGCTGCGCCGGATGAGCCGTTCCCGGCCTATGGTCTGGGCCGCACGCTGCTGGCGCTGGGACAGTATGAGGAGGCGGCTGCGCTGATAACCCGTGCGCTGTCGCGGGGAGCAGATGTGGTCATTTTGGCCGATCTGGGCCATGCGCAGTATCGCGCCGGGCTGGTGGAGGATGCCGAACAGACCCTTGAAGAAGCGGGTCGGCTGACACTTGATCCGCCGCGTGCATTGATGACACGTTATCTCCTGTGGCGCTTGAGCGGGCAGCCTGTGGATCAAACACTGGTTGCACGTCTGGAGCGCTATGACCACGGCCTGGATTTCTGGCGGGCTGAAGCAGCGCGTTTTCATGACTCGCCCTATGGCGATGCGCTCACGGAGGATATTGCCGGCATTGAACGTGTACTGGCACAAGGGAGGCATGATGAGTAGGAATCGTTCGCGTCGTGGCAATCCGTTTATGCGTCTGGCACTGGTTGTTGCCGGTATAGGAATTTTCCTGGCCGTGGCCGGGGCGCTCAGCTATCAGGCTTTCGTTGCATCGCGCAGTACACCGCTCGCTGTGCCCATCTACTCAGATGCGCAGTTGGTGGCTAATACCTCGCTGGGCAGTGGTCATGACAGGCTGCGCTACCTTTCACCCAGTCCGGCGGAGGAAGTCGGGGCTTTCTACGAACGAGAGATCGGCTGTACACGGGTGGAAAACCGCGTACAGTCGCCGGATTTGCCCGCTTTCCAGTACAACTGTGTGGCCGATGGTTCCGCACTGTTCTTGACACAGTATACGGTGGTGATCGTGCAGCCAGGCGTGGGGGACTATGCAGGCCAGACATTGATCAGCATTGAACGCTTCTGGACACAGTAGATGACAGCACAGCCCACATCGAACCAGCAGTCTTTGCCGCCGCGCTTTCCGGTGTGGCTGGCAGTTGTGGCCGGTCTGGCCGTTCTTGTTTGCGGGGGGCTGGTGATCGCCCGCATAGCCGCACCGTTGGCCGGACTGCTTGCGCCTGCCGAGCCGCCGTTTTTCTCCCCCGCACGGCTGCTGGAACGCCGCACGCCGGAGAGCGGTGTGGATGAGTGGCTCTATGCCACTGAAGCATCTGGCTGTGAAGTCTATGATTGGTACGCAGCGCGGGCGGATGTCTGCCGACTGAATCCGGGCGTTAGCTGCCTTCCTGATGAAACTGACCCTGCTGAAACAGGCAGTTTTAGTGTAGGATATTGTCAGGGAAGCGAGCCGTTCGGCGATTTCGCTGCCGATTGGGAAATTTACATTTCCGATGGTTATAATGATGAGAATGGGCGCACACGTTTTTTGATTGCGCGTGAGATAGATTGGATTAACGCGGACTGAAACAGGCGGTTTGATCTGATCAGTGTAAAGGAGGTGGTACCCTATGGCGAGGTGGCAGAGCACCTCCTCGCCGGGTCCGATTGGTGGGTCGGGTGACCATTTGCTGATCTGATTTGTCTTTGTGAACCCGAATTGCACCAACGGAGAGGCGAGATGTTCAAGCCAGTTTCAGCAAAAGTAAGTGTTCCGGCTGTGGAAGAAGAACAGTTGGACTTCTGGCGGCAGAAACACATTTTCGAGCGCACGATGGATGAGCGGCGAGACGGGCCGCGTTATGTATTCTACGAGGGGCCGCCGACGGCAAATGGCAAGCCGGGGACTCATCATGTTCTGGCTCGCGCATTCAAGGATATGTTTCCCCGCTACAAGACGATGCGGGGCTATTATGTGCTGCGCAAGGGGGGCTGGGATACGCATGGCCTGCCGGTGGAGATTGAGGTCGAAAAAGAGCTTGGCCTGAATCACAAGCACGAAATCGAGGCCTACGGCATCGCCGAGTTCAACGAAAAATGCCGCCGTAGTGTGTTTCGCTATATCACCGAGTGGGAAAAGCTCACCGAGCGGATGGCATTCTGGGTGAACCTGGATGATGCTTATGTCACCTTCACCAACGATTACATCCAGTCGGTCTGGTGGATTCTCAAGCAGTTCTGGGAGAAAGGGCTGTTGTATCGCGGCAAGCGGGTTGTGCCGTACTGCGCCCGCTGCGGTACGCCGTTGAGCAGCCATGAGGTGGCACAGGGATACAAGGATGTTGCAGACCCCAGCATCTTTGTGCGTTTTCCGCTTCGCGATGAGCCGGGGACGTATTTCCTGGTCTGGACAACCACGCCCTGGACACTGCCCGGCAATGTGGCACTGGCCGTGGGGGAGAATGTGGATTATGTGCTGGTGGAAGGGCCGACAGCCGATGGCGAGGGCAGTGAGCGGCTGATTCTGGCCGAGGCGCTGATGTCTGCCGCACTCAACGATCCGGAGGCCTACACGGTTGTCGAACGCTTCAAAGGGCGGGACCTGCTGGGCAAGCACTACAACCCGCTGTATACCTTCCTGCCGGTTGAGCAGGATTATGCCTATGTCATCGCCGGTGATTTTGTCAGCACGGAGGAAGGTTCCGGCATTGTGCACATCGCACCCGCGTTCGGTGCGGATGACATGGAAGTGGGCAAGGCTAACAACCTGCCGGTGCTGATGACCGTTGACCCTGACGGCACATTCATTGATGCCGTGACACCCTGGCGCGGCATGTGGGTCAAGGAAGCCGATCCGCTGATCACCCAGGAGCTGGCAGGGCGTGGGCTGCTGTACCGCACTGAAATCTATGAGCACAGCTATCCCTTCTGCTGGCGCTGCGATTCGCCGCTGCTCTACTATGCGCGTGATACGTGGTTCATCGCCACAACCAAATACCGGGACAAGCTGATCGAGCTGAATCAGACGATCAACTGGGTACCTTCGCATATCCGCGATGGCCGTTTTGGTAACTGGCTGGAAGACCTGAAGGATTGGGCTTTAGGCCGTGAGCGCTACTGGGGCACGCCGCTGCCCATCTGGGTGGATGATCGCACAGGTGACATGATCTGCGTCGGCAGTGTGGAAGAACTCAGCCGGCTGGCCGGTCGTGATCTCAGCGACCTGGACCTGCACCGTCCTTATGTGGACGAAATCACGTTCCCCAACCCGAACGGCAGCGGTGGAACAATGCGCCGCGTGCCGGAGCTGATTGACGTGTGGTTCGATTCCGGTTCGATGCCTGTGGCACAGTGGGGATATCCCTTTGCCAATCAGGAATTGTTCCGGGAGCAGTACCCGGCGGACTATATCTGCGAGGCGGTTGACCAGACTCGCGGCTGGTTCTACAGCCTGCACGCCATTTCCGGCATGCTGTTTGAAAGCGTGGCTTTCAAGAACGTGATCTGCCTCGGTCATATTCTGGATATCAACGGCCAGAAGATGTCCAAGAGCCGCCCGGAGACATTCGTCGAACCCTGGCAGGTGTTTGATGCTTATGGGGCAGATGCCTTCCGCTGGTACATGTACACTTCTGGCCCACCGGGAGAGCCGCGCCGCTTCAGTATGGATCTCGTTGCCGAGGTGATGACAAAGTTCTGGATGACATTGTGGAACACTTACAGCTTTTTCGTCACCTACGCCAATCTGGACAACTGGTCGCCAGCGCAGGAAGCCCCGCCCGCTGCCGAGCGCGATCCGCTCGATCGCTGGGTGCTCAGTGAGCTGCACAACCTGGTGCGTCGTGTGACCGATGCCTACGAAAACTATGATGTGCCCGGCGCGACACGTCCTATCCAGGCATTTGTGGAGCAGTTGAGCAACTGGTATGTGCGGCTGTCGCGGCGTCGCTTCTGGAAGAGCGAAGACGACAGCGATAAGCTTAGTGCCTACGCGACGCTGTATGAATGTCTGGTGACGCTTGCCCATCTGCTGGCCCCGGCAATGCCATTCCTGAGCGAGATCATGTACCGCAATCTGGTCGCGTCGGTCGATCCTTCTGCACCGGAAAGCGTCCATCTGGCATCATGGCCGGAATACAATGAGGCGTTGATTGATTCGTCGCTGATGGACACAATGGCACTGGCGCAGCGTCTGGTCAGCCTGGGGCGTGCGGCACGTGAGAGCGCCAATCTGCGCGTCCGGCAGCCGCTGGCAAAGGCTGCCTTTGCCGTTCGCTTCCCTGCGGAAAAAGAAGCGCTGGAGTCACTGCAGGGCCTGGTTGCCAGTGAGCTTAACGTCAAACAGGTCGAAGTGCTCGATAATGCAGGCGATGTGGTGTCTTACCGACTCAATCCCCTGCCACGGCTGCTGGGCAAGAAGTTCGGTAAGGACTTCCCCCGCGTGCAGAAGGCGCTGCGTGAGGGCGACCCTGAGCAGGTGACTGCCTGGGCGAAGGCGCTGCTGGACGGTCAGCCTGTCACCGTGACGCTGGACGGGCAGGACTTCGAAGTTATGCCGGAGGAATGCGAGGTGCGGCAGGAAGCAGCGGAGGGCTATGCTGTTGCGGAAGAGGGTGGTTACATGGCTGCGCTGAGCACCACGCTGACCGATGAACTGGTGCTTGAGGGCCTGGCGCGTGAAGTCGTGCGGCGCATCCAGACGATGCGCCGGGATGCTGACTTTGACATCAGCGATCGTATCCTGGTGGCGTATCAGGCTTCAGGCCGACTGGCAGAGGCCATTCAGGCACATGAGGCGTACATCACCGGGGAAACTTTGGCCGACGTGCTTGAGGAAGCCACCCCCACCGATGATGGGTTTACCCAGAGTTTTACGATTGATGGCGAAACGCTGACGCTCAATATCAGGAAGGCCGCCTGATCGGGCCTCCAGACATACAGAGACCAAAAAGGAC
>JALSTC010000812.1 GCA_026983935.1 Ardenticatenia bacterium | reverse complement strand
GTTTCCTGCACCATCCTGGAATCTACCCGCTCCGCGGCCAGATAGTTATCCCGCACAACGGCCAGCACATCCGACAGGTGGGCAACCGGCACAACCGGCTGGCGCACGGTCACCCGCGTTTCCGGGCGAACCACACCGATCACGGCATAGACAGGCATACGCCCCAGGCCATGCGCAGTCAGGTACTGCCGCAGCGCCTTCACATCTTTGACGGCCTGCTGCGTTGGATTCGTACCTGCCAGCCGCAAATCGCGCCCACTGCCGCGATACCACACATTACCCTCGCAATA
The DNA here is from genome assembly GCA_026983935.1 of Ardenticatenia bacterium. Lineage (GTDB taxonomy): Bacteria > Chloroflexota > Anaerolineae > Aggregatilineales > Ch27 > JALSTC01. Next base: position 6,155 of record JALSTC010000812.1, on the reverse strand, counting down.
AAAAGCACCCTTGCCATCAAAAAAATAGAAAACCAATGCGCCGTTTGGCCCGACCAGGACGGCGTCAATATAGCCTAAGCCCCTGCGGCTGATGTTGCGAATGAAGGTATAACGGTAATCAAGGCTCCGTGCCAGAATCCTGGCCATGATCTGGGCGTACTTGTTATCCGAAGGCCAGGTCGCGCCCCTGATGATGAGAGCCGCGCCAATCAGGCCGGTTACCACCCCACTGCCGAGGCACAAAGCCTTGAAGGCGCTGTACCAGTCAGCCCGTGTGATGGGGATGACAATGAAAAACACACCAAGCGCCGCCAGCACCAGCCCTAACAGCAGCACAAACGCCCCGGCAAAGACATACCGGCGCGCCTGCCGCTCCATTGCGCGGGACGGCGAGACGTTATGCATCACGCATCCTCCGAGGGGATAGCATCTGCCTGCCCGGACACCGGCCTATGCCGATGACTTATCTACCGTAGATTCAGATAAATCTTACGCAATAGCCGAGGGCGGTTCCGCCGCATCCGTCACTTCAGACTCATCAGCCTCTTGTATCGCAGGCGTCCCCCCCGACACAGCTTCTGTTCCCTTTGATCCGGCCAGTGCCTTACGCTTCGCGAGTATCTCTTCCAGAATTTCCCGGAACTCATCCGGACGCGGCAAAGGTTTATATAGCAGTAGATCGGCCTGAGAACGGGCCATCGCCACCTCTTCTTCCGGTGGCTGGAGGCGGTATGCGGTGATCAACACGATGCCGTTATTCTTGAGCCGGGGACTCCTGCGCAGCCGCGCTGCGACATCCAGGCCAGAAACTTCCGGAATGCGAATGTCAATAATGGCAAGTACCGGTAAGTCGTCCGTCTGGACACGGCCTGCATCCACGTCCTCGATCCAGGCAACCGCTTCTCCGCCATCTATGAATGCGACACCCTCGATGCCCCATACCTCGAACATCGCCAGCAACACCTCATAGATATCGGGCTCGTCTTCGACAACCATCCAGGTAGACAAGGGACACTCCTCATACCAGTGGGTGAACAGCCGCAGCAGGTCAGATGCTCCAGGGTTAAACTCAATGATAAGAGGGAGCGGCACAAGAGGCAAGTGCTTTCTTACCAGATAACCCCTTCAAAACAGATTTGATACAATCACCCAACACTAAATGTGAAACCAAAGATTGCCATACTCAGGGATTGAGCCGCCGTCGTGCAGGCCGTCACTCACAGCGGCCCGATCCATCCCTCCCAGACCACTTCCGGTAAATTCGAGTTGTGCCTGACGGCAGGCGTTGGTACTATGTTAGAAACCGGTCAATGATGGGCACGCAACAGGTGCGAACGGCTTTATAACACTATACCGCAGAAGCCAGACCCAGATGAATGATAACATCATTCTACCCCGTATTCCGAAAGAGCCGAAATGCGGGATGCCCGATCCAGAGGATTCGCCGTGAGCGAGAATTCACCTCCATCCGCACTTTCTGAACAACAGCGCCAGGCGCGTGGCATGCTCGGCTTTGTCAGGACGCTTGGCACGGCCACCGAGCACTTCTTTCGGCGGCTGTATCTGGGGCAGAGCACTTCGACGACCGTCCCACAAAGTCCTGATCCCCAGCAAGACCAGCACCTGCAAGAGCAAATTCAGGCCCGCGAGGCCCGAATCGCACACCTGACCGCCGTGCTGGAGAGCATCGGCGAAGGCGTGATCATGCAGGATATGGATGGGCGGATCATCATGATGAATCAGGCTGCCCGTGAACTGCTGGGCAGCCAGAAAGCATTCTGGGAAAGCGCACTGGCGCGTCTTTTTGAGCAGTCGCTGGAAATCAACGAGCTTCACGCAGAATTTGAGCTTGTGGGAGCACCCGTGCGCGTGGAAATCAACAACCGCATTCTGGGCGCTCAGATCGCTGCCGTGGCAGACAACCGGGGCGATCGCCTCGGCACGGTTATCGTGCTGCAGGATGTAACCCGCGCCGCCCTGGCCGAACGGCTCAAGGACGAATTCATCACGCAGGTGTCACACGAACTGCGCACCCCCCTGACGGCCATTAAAGGCATGAGTGATGTGCTGCTCAGCCAGCCGCCAGATCGACCGCCCAACCGCCGCTTTCTGGAAGCCATCAGCCGCAACGTGGACGTGCTGGATCGCATGATCGTGGAACTGCTGGATATCTCCGAAATCAGCGCCGGGACTTTCGCCGTCCGGCAGGAAGAGCTGGTTCTGGACGATCTGCTCTGGAGTGTGATTCGCGGGCTGCAGCCTCGCTGGGAACGGGCGGGCCTGGAAGTGCATTTCATGAATATCCAGAAGGAAAGGGTACATGTCCTGGGCGATAACCGACGGCTGCGCTGGGCGTTTGGTCATCTTCTGGAGAACAGCATCAATTACACGCTTTCAGGGGGAAGGATTTTCGTCCGGATCGGTGAAATCAGCCAGGGGCGGGTGCTGGTGCGGATCGAAGATACCGGCGTGGGCATCAATGAAATCGATCTGCCCCACGTGTTCAACCGCTTTTACCGGGGCGAGGCGATCACACCGGAAGGCAAGACCATTGATCCGCGTGGACTGGGCCAGGGCCTGTTCATCGCCCGCGCCGTTGCAGAAGCACACGGTGGCTATCTGGCCGTCGCCAGCAAACCGGGCGTCGGGACAGTGGTCACCCTTGCCCTGCCACTGGCCCATACAGAGCAGCCATCACCGAGGCTGGAACCGCCGATCGATTCCGAAGCGACAACGCCCAATCCATCCCTGGCACTTCCGCCAGACACAGAATCGTGACACTCCCCACACCTAAAGGCGGGGGCTTTCGCGCCGATTTTTCGGTAAACAACTGCAGCACGCTATCATATGTGCAGCCGATTAACAAGTCATGCAGCATCTCACCGTAAAGGAGAGGTACCCGTGCCCCCAATTGGCGCATTCACGTTCGTTTTACACAGTCACATGCCGTATGCCCGGCTGGCGGGACGCTGGCCGCACGGCGAAGAGTGGGTACACGAAGCCATCAGTGAAACATACCTGCCGCTGCTCAATGCGCTGTACGATCTGGCGGAGGAGGGCGTCACTTACAAGCTCACGGTCAGTATCACGCCCATTCTGGCCGAACAGCTCGCCGATGCCGACATCCTCGATCATTTTGACGCCTACATGGATGAGAAGATCGCCGCTGCCCGCGCGGACATCCCCCGCTTTCGGGGCGAACTGGAACAGGCCGCCGAATCGGTCAACGTCACTGCGGCCACCGCAGCCCAGCAGGGACTTGATGAAGAAGAAAAACACGAGGAGACCATCCCGACCAGCGAGGCCGATCCGCACATGGCATATCTGGCCGAGTGGTATCTGCACTGGTTTGAGCACATCAAGCAGTCATTCGACGAGCGATTCGGGCGCGATATCATCGGCGCGTTCCGCAAACTGCAGGACGAGGGCTACATTGAGATCACAACCAGTGCCGCCACTCATGGCTACCTGCCGCTGTTGGGCACGGACTCCGCGATTTTCGGGCAGTTGAAGACAGGTATTGCCAGCTATGAGCGCCTGTTTGGGCGTAAGCCCACCGGCATCTGGCTGCCGGAATGTGCCTACCGCCCGGCGTACTACACCGAGGATGGCCGGCTGCGCCCCGGCCTTGAGCGCTTTCTGGCGGAAGTGGGGCTTAAGGTCTTCTTCAGCGAGACACATACCATCACCGGCGGGCAGCCGGTCGGCGTGGCCGCGGGCGATGTCATCGGGCCGTACGGCGAGATCAAGCGCCGCTACCTGATCCCGCTGTCTCCCGTCATGCCGGAGCGCCACGCCACCACCTTCAAGCCATATTATGTCAGCGATACGACCGCCGGCCCCAATGCCGAGCAGCACTCCGGCGTGGCCGTCATCGGGCGCAACAACCGCACCGGCCAGCAGGTCTGGAGCGCAGATTGGGGCTACCCCGGCGACCAGGACTACCGGGAATTCCACCGCAAGGATCACATCAGCGGCCTGCAGTACTGGCGCGTCACCGGGCCAAAAGTTGATCTCGGCAGCAAAGATGCCTATCACCCCGACTGGGCAGCGTTCAAGGTGCAGCAGCACGCCGATCACTTCGCCTGGCTGGTGGAACAGGAACTCCGGGCCTACCATGAAGGCAGCGGCGGGGAATTTGGCCTGATTGCCTCCAACTACGACACCGAGCTGTTCGGGCATTGGTGGTTTGAGGGGATCGACTGGATTCGCGAGGTCCTGCGGCGGCTGGCCGCCAACCCCAACATTGAGCTGACCACGGCCAGCACCTTCATTGAAGAGCACGAGCCTACCGAAGTACTGCACCTGCCGGAAAGCAGTTGGGGGATGGGCGGGAATCACTTCACGTGGGACAACAACGAAACACACTGGATGTGGCAGCCGATCTATGAAGCCGAACAGCGCATGGAGGCGCTGGTCGCGGCTAACCCCGACCCCGACGAACAAACCCTGGGGGTACTGGAGCAGGCTGCCCGTGAACTGCTGCTGCTGGAAAGCTCCGACTGGCCATTCCTGGTGACAACCGGGCAGGCCAAGGAATACGCTATTCAGCGCTTCAGCCAGCATACCGAACGCTTCAATCAACTGGCGGAGAGCGTTGAACAGAAGCATGCGGACGCCGTGCTGGCAACACGGCTGTGGGAGCTGGATCGCGTCTTTCCCAACATAGACTACCACTGGTGGGCCAGACGACCGGAGCCTCGCCAGGCCTGAGCAGCAGGACGCCTTTACCCGCACACACCGGAACGGATGAAAGCACCATGAATGTGCTCTTCGTCGCCGCAGAGGCGGCCCCATTCGCCAAGACCGGCGGTCTGGGAGATGTGGTGGGCAGCCTGCCCCGCGTACTGCGCCAGCAAGGCATTGATGCTCGCGTCCTCATCCCACAATACGGCATCATCCCGCTGGATAAATACCAGATCAAGCCGCTGTTCAGCTTCAAACTGCCGCGCCGCACCGGCACCGCTGACGTGCACATCGCCCATACCGAGTACCAGGGCGTCCCGATCTACTTCCTGCGAGCATGGCCTTATTTTGACGGCGGCGACTATCTCTACAGCACGCTGGAATGGGATATTCCCCGCTTTATCTTCTTCTCGCAGGCGGCACTGGGCACGGCATGGGAACTTGGCAACCGGCTGGATTGGTTCCCGGATGTCTTCCATGTGCATGACTGGCATACAGCGCTGGTGCCATTCCTGATCTACGAGAGCCGCTACCACGAACGCTGGGCCCGCACGGCCAGTATGATCACCATCCATAATCTGGGCTATCAGGGATGGAATGCCGGGGGATACCTGTGGGACGCGGGCGTTCCTCCCCGCCGTCACCCCGACCTGATTTACCAGGATAAGACCGACAATCTATTTGCCATCGGGCTGGCCTATGCCGACGAACTGACAACCGTCAGCCCACGCTATGCGGAGGAAATCCAGTATCCCCACTTTGGGGAGGGACTGGAAGGCATCATCCGCGCCCGCAGGCACGATCTGTATGGCATCCTGAACGGCATAGATACCGAACGATACAACCCCGCCACCGACCCTGCCCTCGTGCGAAACTACGACCTTTCCACGCTGGAACTGCGCATCGAGAATAAACGCGCCCTGCAGCACGACTCCGGGCTGGAAGTGCGTGACAGCACGCCGCTGATCGGTATCGTCTCCCGGCTGGTGGAGATGAAAGGCATCGATCTGGCGATCCCGGCCCTGCGTCACCTGCTGACCAGTGAAAATGTGCAGCTTGTCGCGCTGGGAACGGGCAAGGACAGCATCGAATTTGATCTATGGCAGTTGGGGCATTATTTTCACTGGAAAGCGCGAACAACGATTGCCTTTGATCCTGTCCTGGCTCAGCGAATCTACGCCGGATGCGATTTGTTCCTGATGCCCAGCCGCTACGAACCCTGCGGGATCGGCCAGATGATCGCCATGCGCTACGGCGCGCTGCCGGTCGTGCGGGAAACCGGCGGCCTTGCTGACACGGTTGAAAATTATGACAACGGCCCCGCCGATCATGGCACGGGTTTTGTCTTCCTGTGGGAAAAGCCTGATGCCATACTGGGCACACTGCGCTGGGCGCTGCAGACATACCGCTACCGCCAGACTGCCTGGCAGCGCATGCAAAAGCGGGCGATGAGCCGTGATTTTAGCTGG
>JALSTC010000811.1 GCA_026983935.1 Ardenticatenia bacterium | reverse complement strand
AGAGGGATCGGTCAGGATACGAACCAGCGCCGCGGCAAAGGCCTGTACATCCCCCACGGGAGCCAGACAGCCGGTTTCTCCGTCCACCACGATCTCGCGGATGCCCCCGACGCCGGAAGCCACGACCGGCGTCCCGGCGGCCATTGCCTCCAGCACCGTCCAGCCAAAAGCTTCGCTCTCCGTACACAGCACAAACACAGCGGCCCGCCGCATCAACCGCAGCACGTCCGCCCGCACGCCCAGAAATTCCACACGATCGGCCACACCCAGTTCTGCGGCCAGCGCTTCCAGAGAAGCGCGGTAAGTTTTGTCATAGGTGCTGCCAGCGATGCCCAGCCGGGCATCGGGCACTTCCTGGAGCACAGCGGCCAGCGCCCGGATGGCGACGTCATGGCGTTTCCGGCGCTGAATATGCCCGACGGACAGCATGTAGCCTGGCTCCGGCGGCGGCGAGTCGGCCAACTGTGCATCCACGGCCTCAATGTCAATGCCATTGTACACACGAGTAATGCGATCATCAGGAATGCCGAGGCCCTGCAAAAAACGTCGGGTGGCGTCTGTATTGGCGATGAAATGATGGGTCAGCCGCCCTTTGAGGCGCAGGGCGCGGTCACTGCCGCCTTCATTGAGATTGCGCTGGTGGTGAATGAAACGGCGCCCGGCCAGGCGGGCCAGCAGCGCCTCAAACGGCGAAGACGTGTAATCCATGGCATGCTGAATATCAAAAGGCCCGTGCGCGGCGAGCGTCCGATGGGCACGCAGGCTGACCAGCGTATTCTGTAGAATCCGTTTTCTAGGCTTGTGCACCGGGCGGAAGCGGGCCACAAAATACGGCACTCCCAGCCGATCCAGCTCCGGGCCGGTCTGGTCAATACCATCGGCCGTCAGGGAGCAGATCGTCAGAGCAAACGCATCTCGGGGCAGATAGCGAGCCAGCGCGATCATCTGCCGATAGGGGCTGGCAGTGGGCTTGAGATGAGGAACAGTGAGCAGCACCCGCAGCGGCTGCGCGATCATATCGTCCTCGCTCTACGCACTGTGACGTACTCCGGCCCGCCGGAAGGCATCTCCACAGAATCTGACTGCAAATGTTCGCAAAGATGACGGTAAAAGCCGTCAAAGGACAGTCGTTCTTTCCACAGCGCGCGGCAGGCCTGCTGCATGCCGATAAAATCATCGTCGGTAATCCCGGCATGAAAATCAGCGACTTTCTCTGCTATATAAGGGATTTCGCTGTGATCCACCCAGACGCAGTAATCACGCCAGTCCACCGCAAAATCATAGGGCAGCACGCAGTCGGTATCCACAAAAATCGGAATACGCCCCAGGCACAGTGTTTCATAGAATCGCTTGGAATAATTCCCTGTGCCCCGCACACAAACTGTGTAGTCACTGTTGTAGATGTTGTTCACAAACTCCAGTTGGGCCTGACGGCGGGCAGCTTCAACATTGCTGGCACGATGAACACCAGCCCAGTAATGCTGCCTGATAATGAAATTGTCCGCAACACGTGGGCTTGCCTCCAGAAGGCCCAGGATGCGGGCACGCAGACGCGCCGGGGGATACAGGGGAGGCGGTTCATAAGGGCTGTTCCCAATGTGGAAGCGAATCCACTGGTTCACATAGCCCACTGTCCACTTGGCCCAGTAGCAGAGACTCGTTCCCGCCTGGCCGCAGAAACCCACCACCGGACGTTCACCTTTACGGCGGTAGGTCCACCGACCATCAAAGTATTCAGGTAGATAATCCGGAAAAAATGCCGGGGAAGCGTAATGGCACTGCCCACGTCGGGAACGATACATCGAGTTCTGGAAGATGACGGCGTTCTTCAAGGGGACAGTTGTATACAGATCGCCAGTAACCCAGACGACGATAACCTTACCGGCATCCGCAGCCTGGCGTGCCAGATCATAGGCCTGCTCAAGACGGTGGTTGTTGACGTAGTACTGCCACACCATCGGCAGCACGCAGATATCCGCCTCACTCACATCGCCCACGACCTCAAACAAATTGTAGCGGCTTCCATAGGTTTTGCTACGCTCTTCCGGTGGCAGATCATTCCAATGCGCGCGCATCAATGCGGTCAACTGCTGGCGGTGGCGGGGATGATAGTGGGCGGGATCGGCATAGATTTTCAAGCGCACAGGATACCCCCCTCTGTTCAAATGCAGTGAGAGAATAAAGACAGGGCCAGGCCCCGGCAGTCAGTCATGTATTATGTATGTGGCGTTTGCATCATAGCTTCAAGCAGCGGCGCAACCTGCTCCAGGTCTACGCTGATATCGCTGTTCCGTTCCTGGCTGTAACGCCTGCTCTGTGTGATGTCCGGCATCTCGTCGGGCGCGGCAGCTTCGCAGGGATACAGATACTGGTAGTCATGGCCCAGCGACATCGCCAGGAAGAAGAACGTCGGTGTGATGACCCGGCTGGTGATTTCCAACAAATGCAGCGCATCCGAAAATACAATGTTAAACAGGCCCGCGCCGTGCGGCGCGACCACCATGCGTGCACGGCGAAACAGGTTAATCTGGTCGGTCAGGGAAAGTTCTTCCAGACGGTAGGGAATGAAATCGTAAGACGCCAGCAGCTTGAGCAGCGCCTCCTCGTTCTTCAAGCGGCGGATTCTGGCCCCCGCACGGGAGATGTAGATATTGAGGTCCGGCTCCCGCTCCAGGGGCACGCCAAAGGCTGCAAACATACACTGCCGAAAATAATCCACATAAGGCCGGGGCAAATGGGCGAAATGCTTACGACTCAGGTAGGAGGGGAGCACATACCGCTCCGCCTGAAGCCAGGTGTGATCATCATCGAGATAGACGATCTCCACATTCGCCGGCTTGCAGGCCATCAGTGTTTCCTGCTGCATGGGAGAGAGCGCGCGCGGCGTCAGCAGTTTTACCGGCTCGCCATAGACCTTGAGTGTATACAACCGGAACAGGCACTCGATCATCCAGTGGAAGTAGTTATCAGGCCACATGCCATGGATAGAGGAATACGTCCCCCCCAGCCGTCGGAAGTGCTCCGGCACGGGGCTGCCGTAAGTTGGCGTGCGTTTGAGACGGCGCATGTCCATCGCTGAGTCAAGCAGCAGGGTGTTATCCTGAGCCGCCACAACGCCGGAGCGCGGGTCAAAACGTGCGTGCTCCAGCACAGCATAAAAGACTTCCGGCGTGGTATAGCTGCAGCCATCTGCAGGAACCGCATTCTGTCTGTGCAGGAAGGCACACAGGCGCGGGTCTTCCAGCGTCACCTGCCGGGCAGGAACCACCGGCCGGTACGCCAGCAGTCCTTCGATGGCCTCGCGGTCTTTACTCAGGCTGGCCACCCTGCCCAGGTACAGCTCCGGACGCAGCACGAGGGTCATACGGCGGGCCAGGGCAGCCGCTGATTTCTTTGCCCGCCGCCGGGTATGGTACAGCGTGCGGCGGAGTGACTTTGGTACGTGAACCGAGTTGAGAATCAACCTGGCCGACGATTGTTGTATATCTTCAGGCATGGATGAGGCTCCAGCGCTGCTTACACTAAATTACATGCTATAAGGCTAATTGTATTTTGGGATAGTCACCTTACAAATACCTTGAGTGAATCATTAATTACCTTGCAATGCCCAAAGAAACCCCGACAGACGTTTTAAGTCGCCGACTCGCCAGGGGTAACATGCCCGGCAGCCCTTCCCTGCCAGAAACGTGACGAATCTGGCCAGAATCGTTAGGGCACTGCAAGGAAAACAAAGCCGGTTGTTGATTCTTCGTAAGTCGTGCGGACTATGCTATAGTCGGCTGAGAAGTGCCGATACCTAAAAATATAACATCCAAGAGTGCTGGAGCCGTTTGACCGTGGAGTTGACCAACTTACTGCGACTGGCCCGCAAGTGGGCCTGGTTTTTCATACTGGCTGCCCTCCTTTCCGGCGGATCAATCTATCTATATACAAAGAGTCTGCCCGTCCGCTACCGCTCGCAGGCCATTATCTCCGTGGGGGGATACCTGGAAGCGACGAACCCGAACTTCCGGGAAATCCGCACCGGCTATGATCTTGTCCAGTCTTACCAGGCGCTGGCAACCACACGGCGGATACTGCAGGGGGTGATTGATGCCGGGTATCCGCTGACGATCGAGGAGCTGGAAGAGGCCGTTTCTTCCCGCGTGGTGGGCGGCACTTCCATGATCGTCCTGACGGTCACCCACACCAACCGTGACATCGTGCAGGGCATTGCCGATGAACTGGTAAACCAGCTCATCCTGAACAGCCCCAGCACCCTCAACCCGGAAGAGCAGGAGCAGTTCGACCAGGCAAACGCCGAAATTCAGCGCATGCAGCGGCTCCAGGATCAGTTGGAAACGCGGCTCAATGAGATCAACGCCCAACTGGATACCATAACCATGGGCACGGTCGAAACCACGCCTGAAGAGCTTACCCAACTGGCAGGCACCCGGAACCTTCTGATTGATCAGTTGAACCAGAATACGCTGGCGATCGCGACTCTGGCCAATACCATCAGTGAAATGCGGGCCCGCACCAACACCCTGCAAATCATTGACACGGCATCGCCGCCATCTACCATTCGCGCAGACGTGCTGAATGCCACCATTATCGGCGTGATGGCCGGGCTGGCGCTGGCATTCGGCGTGGTCGGGGCGGTGGAATATCTGGACAATACGATCAAGAACGCCGAAGATGTGATCCGGGTGACCGGGCTGGAAGTGATCGGCAAGATCACGATCTTCAACCCACGACGCCTGTGGCGGCGGCAGTCGCCGATGGATATGCTGATCGTCGAAAAGGAGCCGCAGTCCGGGGCCGCAGAGGCCTATCGCGCCATGCGCACCCGCCTGCTCTACAAGATGGAAGCAGCACCCGGCGCGCGCACCTATCTGATCACCAGCGCCACCCCCGCGGAGGGCAAAAGCGTCACAGCGGCCAATCTGGCCGTTTCGATGGCAATGGCCAACCTGAACGTGCTCCTGATTGACGCCGATCTGCGCCGCCCGAAGCTGCATGAATTCTTCGGGCTGCCCAACGACTTTGGCCTGACTTCCCTGCTGGAAACCGATCCGGTGGACGTCCTGGATAATCCCGTCGATCCCGATTTGGGCATCGAAGCGCCGGCCAGCTTGCAGAACACCCACATTCCCGGCCTGCGCCTGATCACCACCGGCCCGCCTCCCTCAAACCCCGCCGAACTGCTGGGATCATATGCCATGCACCGCTGGTTCAATGTGTTTGAGCAGGCGGTGGATGTTGACGTGATCATCTTCGACACGCCCCCGATCAACCGGGCAGCAGACTGCATGGTGCTGGCCACGCTGACCGAGGGCGGCGTGGTCATGGTCATGCGTGCCGGTAAGACACGCCCGGACCCCGCTTACCAGGCGGCAATGCAGCTTCGCCAGATCAATCTCAAAGTGCTGGGAGTCGTGCTCAACGCGGTGAAATCGAAAGCTGAGCCGGTCACAACTGGCAGCCCGGTTGCCTCTGTCCGGCCAGCGCCATCGGTCGAAGCAGAGACGCTGCCCTGGCGCGGCGCACTGCCGGGCCTCAGTGAAGCGCTGGGCCGTCAATCAGGACGGCACAAACCGGCGGTGATCCTCCCGGCAGATACGTCAGTGGACCGGCCTCGTGCGGCGGCTGACAGCGAAGCCCGGCTCTCTCGCCTCAAGCGCAACACGCTGCTGCTGTACATCGAGGATTATGAAGAGCCGATCGCGGTCAATGTGCGCCGCCGCATCACCCTGGGCCGTTATACAACAGGGCTGGGGGCCAGCGAGCATATTGATCTGGAGCCTTACGGCGCATTTGAGGCGGGAGTTTCTCGCGTCCATGTTGCCATCGAACGCCGCCGCGGGCAGTTCTATCTGGAAGACCTCAACAGCGTCAACGGCACATGGCTTGATGGCGATCAGGTGGAAGCCGGGCAGCAGATTCCCCTGAGGAGCGGCCAACTGATCCAGCTTGGCAATCTGCGGCTGCGCGTGTACTGCCTGACGCCCGCTGAACGCCCGGACGAAACACTCGAAACGCCCGCTGAGGAGCTGGAAGGGGACGAGGACTAGGTTCTGTTGATATTTGACGAAAGAGGCGGACAATAGGGTCTCATGAGAACAATAACCTTACCGGAAGAGCAGTGGGCAAAATCCTGGCCTTCCTGCAAATCTGTCCACATGTCTATGTGGGACAAGATGTATTGTTTACGCCCCTTGTACTGTTTTGGAACCTGTCTGTAAAATGCTAAATCGAACAGAATATGGACACAAGCGAATTGAACAAGAGCCAGCCAATTCACAACTTTCTTGCACCAGCGGATACGCAAGCTGCGTCGTGTAGCGAGCCACTCCAACGTGTGTTCCACAACCCGACGCCGGCGGGGAAACGTGTTTCACCGGGAATGGGACAGTCGTCCACCACCAGTTCACCGCGCCGATGGCGACGCTTGATATGGGCGATGTA
>JALSTC010000810.1 GCA_026983935.1 Ardenticatenia bacterium | reverse complement strand
TCCGTCGCCGGTGATCTGGATCATGCCCGCGGTGAGCAGCGGGAAGACCGGCCACCAGGAGCGATCCGGCAGGTTGCTGATGTGGCGGTTGGAGAGATCGTAGAGGTAATCGGTGTAGCCGTACAGACTGATGCGGTTCAGTGTGCGCGTGTCACCGACCCAATAGCACACGCCGCGAAATGCGCCGTAGCGCGTATCTTCGGCAGCATGAAAATCGCCCCAGATGGTGTCCACGACGTATGATCCGGCGATGATCACAAAGAGCACGATGAGCACCGCGCTGAGAACTGTGTGTAGGGGATAAGAGCCGCTGAGCGTTTTCATGGGCAGCATTTTAGCACAGATGGCGGCGGGGACTGCTGATGATAGATGAACGGGAGCGCCCATCGGCTGATGGACGCTCCCGCTGTTGTGTGTGCCGTCCTGCTACTTCTTCCGTTTGGGGAAGCGGCTGAGCACGGTGGCCGGCGTGGGTACGGGAGCTTTGTCGCCAAGGCGAAGCTCGCCAAACGGCTTGCGAACTTTGAGCCGTTCCGCGCCGGTGTAGATGGCAATGGGAGTGCCTTCTGCCAGGTATTCCTTCTTAATGTAGGCCTGACCGAGCTGGTAGCCTTCGCTGTCAATGCTGCAGCTCGTCACGATGCCGATCACACGCCCGCGCCGGTCAACCACGGGGTCGCCCTGCTGCGGCGGGCGAGCGCCCTTTGCATCCAGGCGGAAGCGGGTCACCATGGCCTCGCGTTCGGCTTCGTGCGCCAGGAAGCCCTGCTTGCCGATGAAAAACGGCTTCCAGGTTTTGACGTAGCTGCCAAAACCGGCATCGGCAGGCCCCAGGTTCAGCGGCCCGGCCAGCTCATGGCCGTACAGCGGCAGCCCGGCCTCGGTGCGCGTGCTGTCGCGTGCCGCCAGCCCGCAGGGTGTTGCGCCGCTTTCCGCCAGGTCTTTGAAGAACATCGGTGCTTTGTCCGGATGGATGAATAACTCAAAGGCCACGCGCTCGCCTGTGTAGCCGGTGCGCGTCACAATCACGTCATAGCCGTTCAGCGTGACATGCGTGATTCCTGCCCAGGGCAGCGCCTTGATGCTGGCCTTGTCTTCCTCGCTGGCATGGAGGCTCAGCAGCACGTCCCGGCTCTTTGGCCCCTGCAGGGCAATGTCTACCCGCATCTCGTCGCCGACGGCGCGGTCGCGCAGGTTGCGCAGCACGACATCATGACGGCCCGGTGCACCTGCGCCGGGATTCTCCGGGTCAATCATCACCTCGCCGTTGATGATGCCGTTGACCCATGCCCAATCCTTGTCATCATTGGCCGCGTTGACCACAATCATGAAGTGCTCCGCCGCCAGCCGGTAGACGAAAATATCGTCAATCGGAATGCCGTCCACGCCAAGCAGATAGCTGTAATGCGCTTTGCCCGGTGGCAGGGCCTGAATGTCATTGGCCGTCACAGCATCAAGGAAGGCTTCCGCGCCTGTGCCCTTGAGGTCCCAGACGCCCATATGGCTCACGTCGAACAGGCCCGCGCCGCTGCGGACGGCGGCGTGTTCTTCGGCCACACTGGTATACCAGACCGGCATGTCCCACCCGGCAAAAGGCACCATCTTCGCGCCAAGTTCGCGGTGCAGGGCATTGAGGGTCGTCTGGTGCAGGGTATCATCCTCCGGCGCTGTCCAGGTGAAGGCAGGTTTGCTGTCGGCCTTCGGCCCGGCATACTTTTCGCCGCGAATACCGATGAAATAGGCTTTATCGGCGGCATAGCCATCGCCTGCCACGTCGAGCGGCTGTCGGCGGGATTCGTCAAGCACGCGGACGACGATCGGGCCGGGCAGCTTGGCGTGCAGGTCTTCCGGATCGAACTGCACAAAGCCATCGGACAGGGCGCGCAGCCAGGCGGCAGCACGGCCTGCGTTGTGCTCGACATGCAGTTCATAGCGGCTCGCGCTCACACGCTTGAGCGCGCCTTTGCTGATCGGCGAGCCATCGGGGTTGAGCAGCCATGTGGCCTGCGCCTCGCCGTCGGCCAGTTGGGAGACGTCGTTAGTGGTGGCCCACTGCAGGAAGTACGCCGCGCTGTTGCCTTCGATCTCCAGCACCTGCCAGCCGTCGTCAGGGATGCTGTCAACATAGTAGATATGCGGATAGTCCACGTCTGCCGGGCCGGGGGTATCAATGCCAACTTCTTCTGTCAATTCACGGACTCGTAGTGCGGCATCCTGCAGGGTGTCAAAATCCACTTTGCTGCGCAGTTGAGGCCGGTTGCCACGCCCGATATAGCTGTAAGGCTGGGTGGCGTGCAGCACATCGGCGATGATGGCCGCCAGCTTGTCCACCTCCGGCTCTTTGAAACCGCGCTGCGTGATCCAGGGTGTCCCCATGCGAATGCCCGTGGCACGGAAGGCGCTTTTGTCGCCGGGGATGGTATTGCGGTTGACCACGATCCCGGCCAGATCGAGGATGCGGGCGGCCATATCCCCGCTGAGGGCGGTGCCATCGGGGCCGATCACATCCTTGCAGTCCACCAGCAGCATATGGGAATTGGTGCCGCCGTAGGGGATGTGGAAGCCGTGCGCGGCCAGTTGTTCGGCCAGACGGGCGGCATTGCGCACCGTCTGCTGCTGAAGCTCCCGGAACGAATCGGTGGTCGCCAGCTTGAAGGCAACGGCCATGCCCGCAATAGTGTTCATATGCGGGCCGCCCTGTTCGCCGGGGAAGACGGCACGGTCGAGTTTCTTGCCGATCTTCGGATCGTCGGTGATCAGCACAGCGCCGCGCGGGCCTTGCATTGTCTTGTGTGTGGTGAAACTGACCACGTGCGCGTGGCCGATCGGGCTGGGGACGACCTTCGCCGCCACCAGTCCGGCGATGTGCGAAATATCGGCCAGCAGGTAAGCACCGACCGAATCGGCGATCTGGCGGAAGCGTGCCCAGTCGGCGATATAAGGATAGCTGGTGAATCCGGCGATGATCAGTTTGGGCCGGTGTTCTTCTGCCAGTTGCTGGATGGCGTCATAGTCGAGAAGCTGCGTTTCCGGGTCAACGCCGTAGCTGACGATATGATAATTGATCCCGCTGCGGTTAACGGGGCTGCCGTGTGTGAGATGCCCGCCGTGCAGCAGATTCATGCCCATAACAGTATCGCCATGCTCAACAAGTGCCGAATAGACGGCATTGTTGGCCGGTGCGCCGGAGAGCGGCTGCACGTTTACCCACAGTTTGTCTGCCGGGTGTGCTTCTGTGGCGAACAGTTCGGCGGCCCGGCGGCGGGCCAGCGCTTCCAGAATATCGGCGTATTCCGTGCCCTTGTAGTAGCGTTCATCGGCATAGCGCCGGTATTCGGCCAGCCGGGCTTCGTAGTCCAGAATCTCTTCCTCGGTGAGCTTGCGCGTGGAAGCGAGAGGGTATCCCTCGGCATAAAGATTCTGAAAAACCGAGCCTGTGGCGGTACGAACGGCTGCCGGGATGGAGGATTCGGAGGGGATCAGGATCAGGCGGCGGGCCTGACGCGCCTCCTCAAACCCGATCAGGGCAGCGACATCCGGGTCAAGATGTTCCAGGTCGTCGCGAAACAGGAAGTCATCGGGCGCCATTTTGGGCGTACACTCCTTACATAACGGTAAGCGAAGATTGCTGCGATTGAGATGCTGTTTTAGATTCTAACACGCAGCATGACGATGTGCGAATGGTCATTGGATATTATTTCCAATTGACATCTGGCAGGATGCTCAGAAAGGGGAGGTAGGGTGGGGGGGAGTGGTAAGGGACGATAAAAAACGAGGAAGGCCCCACCTTTTGGTGGGGCCAGCCATGATGACCAATAAAACGGATTACCGGCGACTACAACTACAGCGCGGCGACGATGTTGCTGAAGATATTGCCGATTGCCGGCCCGAGCAGTGCGAGGATGACGATAACGACGACAGCGACCAGCACCAGAATCAGCGCGTACTCGACAAGGCCCTGGCCCTCTTCACGTGGGAGATAAAGCATGTGTTCCTCCTATGGATTAAAACGATACTATGCCTAAAGATTAGCACAACTCCTCAATTATTTCTTTAGGATTCTGGTACTATATTACCCTCTGAGGGCATGGCCTGCGTGCCTTGTTCAGCCGCGTCTTTCTTGGGAACATCCGCGGGGCGGTACTCAACCTGGCAGTTATCGAAGATCAAATGCTGGGTGACCTGCTCAACCGTGTCAAACTCGCGCAAACAGAAGGGGCATTGAGGTCTGGAAGACATGAACAATCCTTATCCCGGAGACAATAAGCCGCCGTAACATGTTTCTCAAACCATCTTATTACCCTACGTCCCCGGATTCAATTCACCAATGGGTTTGATTCGGGTTTGCGAGCCGTTTGTCCGCGCTACCCTGCAGGGGATTTGTGCACGTGTACCACCTGCCAGATGTGCAAAAAAGCCCCCTGCATGGCATGGGGGCTTTCAGGGGGCCTGGTATTTGTGGGGGCCGCTACTGGTCGCGGGAACGCGAGTCGCGCAGCAGGCGCATGCCGTTGGCCGTGACGATCAGCGATGCCCCGACATCTGCAAAGACGGCGAACCACAGAGTGGCCCAGCCGAACAGCGTCAGCACCAGGAACAGCGCCTTGATCCCCAGGCTGAGCGCCACATTCTGCCCGATGATGCGCAGTGTACGGCGGCTGAGTTTCACCACATCGGGCAGGCGGCTGAGATCGTCCTGCATCAGCACGATATCGGCAGTTTCCATGGCCTGGGTCGCGCCGCTGCTGCCCATCGCGATACCAACGGTCGCTGCTGCCAGCGCGGGCGCGTCGTTGATGCCATCACCGAGCATGGCCACCGCGCCGTATTCGGCTTCAAGCTGCTGGACCGCTTCCAGCTTGTGATCGGGCAGCAGTTCGGCCCGCACGTCGTCCACCCCCACCTCGGCGGCGATGGCCTGCGCGACGGCGGCATTGTCCCCGGTCAGCATGACCGTTTTCGCTTTCGGGTGCAGTTTCTTGAGCGTTTCAAGGGCCGCTTTGCTGGCCGGGCGCGGGCGGTCGGCCACTGTCAGGATGCCGCGCACCTGTTCGCCATCGTTCAACAGCATGGCCGTCTGCCCCTGCTGTTCCAGTGCGCTGACTTCCCGGCAGAGCGCATCCGGGTGCGGATATTCGGCGTCGAACAGCGCATGGTTGCCGATGGTGACCGTCTGGCCATCGATCTGCCCGCGCACGCCGCGCCCTGTCAGGCTGGCGACCTGCTGCGCGGCGGGATATCGAGTGAGCACGCGGCGTTCCTCTGCAGCGGTGACCACCGCATGGGCCAGCGGGTGTTCGGAGCGGCGTTCGACGGCAGCCGCGAGTGCCAGCAGATCGTCACAGGCAGTGCATGGCTCCGGGTCGCTTTGCAGGCAGTCCACAGCGTGAACACCGGTCAGCTCCGGGCGGCCTTCGGTCAGTGTGCCGGTTTTATCAAAGGCAAAGGCCCGCACTTTTGCCAGCGCTTCCAGCGGTGCGCCGCCCTTGATCAGGATTCCCCGGCGGGCGGCGCTTGCCAGCGCGCTGACGATGGTCACCGGTGTACTGATGACCAGGGCGCAGGGGCAGCCGACGATCAGCAGTGCCAGCGCCCGGTAAAGCCAGCCCGGTGTGCTGCTGTCAGCCGGAGTCAGGAATGGCGCATCGAAGAACAGCGGCGGCACGGTTGCCGTGAGCAGCGCGAGGGCGACGATTCCGGGCGTATACCAGCGGGCAAAGCGGTCTATCAGGCGCTGGGTGGGCGCACGTTGGGCCTGCGCTTCCTGCACCATGTAGATGATGCGGTTCAGTGTGTTGTCTTCTGCGCGGCGGGTGACCAGCACCTCAAGCGCCCCTTCGCCGTTGATGGTGCCTGCGAAAACTTCGTCGCCAGCCGCTTTGCTGACCGGCACGCTTTCACCCGTGATCGGTGCCTGATTCACGGCAGATTCGCCGCTGCGGATTTCGCCATCCATGGGGATGCGTTCACCGGGCGGGATCAGGATCACGTCACCGGGGGTGAGTTCTGAGACAGGGACGCGAGTCTCATGGGGTTCGCAGAAGGGACACGGGCCGCCTTCGTAGCCATCCTGCCCCAGGTGCTCCTCGCAGTCCATGCGCGGGCGCAGTGTGAGCGCTTCCTGCGGAACCATCTCCAGCAGGGCGCGCAGCGAATAGCGGGCGCGTTCGGCGCTGTAGCCTTCCAGTGCCTCGCCGATGGCAAACAGCACGATGACCGTTGCCGCCTCGCCGGTTTCGCCGATGATGATCGCGCCGATAGTGGCGATGCTCATCAGCAGATTGATTGTGATGTCCCGGCTCAGGATCAAACTGCGCCAGCCGTTGATCATAATCGGCAGCCCTGCCAGCACGACGACGACCAGATGCAGGGCAGTGGTCAGGATGACGGGGACGCCCAGCAGACCGAGTACCGCGCTGAGGAGAAGCAGGCCCAGCCCGATCAGTGCCTGGGTCGTGTCCTTCCGCGAG
>JALSTC010000809.1 GCA_026983935.1 Ardenticatenia bacterium | reverse complement strand
CGGGATGCTCCTGGTTGTGGGCGTAAAGATCGTCGTTGATCGACTCCAGCATCCCGCGCAGCGAAGTGGTCACCGCCCCATCGCTGGCAAAGTAGCGCTCCGCAGCCAGTTGGGCCATCCGCTCATAAAAATTGGCCTTCGCCAGGCGCAGGGCAGAGGGCAGCACCAGCGCAAAGAATGCGTCACGCTCCCGACTGCGCGGCGCATGACGTGGCGCAAGCTGCACCACCGCCCCCGGCGGCAGGACATGAACGGCCCGCCCGCCGACGAGATATAGATGGCTGACTAAGGCTTCAAGCTCTTCGATCATGAATCGGGTTCCAGCACGGGTTCTGGACGGTCACAGCGCACCTGAATGCGCACCTCTGATCCGAGGCTGTCCTGCAGCACATGTTCACTCACGGCCCCGGCCCGCAGCGGTGTATGCAGAGAAGCGAGCAGTTTGCGGCGCGGCAAACGCGGCGGCGAAAGGTCCTTCAGTCGGAAGTTAATATCCACGGCCCGGCCCATCTGCGTCAGGGGGAACGGCAGCGTTCCCAGCAACGCATGGCCCGGGTTGAACTCGTAATACTTCCCCAGCGGCATCCGCAGCACACCATCAAACGGGGCACGCCAGCCGTTGATCTCGAAGCAAAACGGCCCGGTGTGCGTTTCGGTCTCAGGGCCGCGCATTTCCAGGCTTTGCAGGCGCACCGTCACCAGCCACAACTGCCCCTGAAGAAAACGCCGCATTTCCTGATAGGTCAGCGTATCCCGGCACAGCGCCTCCTGCCCCAGCGGCAGCGACAGGTTGACCGCTTCCGTCAGGTGCACTTCCTGCTCCGGGAAATTCGGGCCAGCCCCCAGCCCCTCGCTGTAGATATTGACCATCACGGTGTCGCCAAGGTTGGGGGTGATAATCGGCGGCGGTTCATCGGCGTTGTCTCCAGCTTCAAAGATCGTCCCCCGCAGGTAAGCCAGCGCACTGTAGCGGTGCGAGCTGCCCAGCATGAAGAGATAGGCCGCGCGCTCCTGCCCGCCGAGCATCACATAGCGCCGCCCCAGCACCCCACCGCTGGCGCAGCCCACCAGAATGAGGCGCGAATGCCGGGCATGGTGGGTGGTCATCAACCACGTGATGGCTTCATCCAGCTTGAGCGCCGCCGCGTTATCCGTCCCGGTAACCGGATATGCGTAGATCGCCGTGAAACCATCCTGCCGATACCACTCGGCCAGCGGACTGCCCGCTTCCGGCGGCAGGGGGTGCAAAAACAAGACGGGCATCCGCGCCGAATCCGCCGCTTCCGCGCCAAGACGCGGCTGATAACGATAGATGGCATGACTGCTGTCAAGCCGTCTCCAACCAGAAGATTGCACGTTTGACTATCCTATGATGAATAATACGAGGTAACTCAACGATCCGTATTGTATCCGAAAGGCAGGGGGCCTGCTAACTTCCTGCCACCAGCGGGACAGAAAACGCCCCATGCAGGGGCGTTTTCATCACAGTTATCGCCGGTGCCCCGAAGGCCCCTTACGTTGACATTTCAGGCGTGCCTTCGGAAGCCTCCGATTCCAGTGCGGAGAAGGTCAGCTCATCCGCTTCCTCGTCATAGTCAATCTGCACGGTGCTCCCCAGCGGGAACTTCCCGGCCAGAATGCCATCGGACAGTTTGTCCTCCACGAGATTGGTGATCACGCGGCGCAGCGGGCGTGCGCCATATTCGGCGTCATAACCCTCCCGCGCCAGATATGCCTTAGCCGCCGGGGTCACGTCCAGCAGCAGCGCATGTTCCAGGATGCGCTCGCGCACCTCATCCAGCCGCAGGTCCACGATCTCGGTGATATCCTCCTGGGTCAGCGCCCGGAAGATGATCACGCCATCCAGACGGTTGAGGAACTCCGGACGGAAAGCGCGGCGAAGCTGATCGGTCAGCGTCTTGCGCATTTCCTTGTAATCCTGCTCCTCTTCCTGCGCCTGTTCCCGCGGCAGGCCAAAGCCCAGCGACGGACCTTTGCGGATGGTATCCGCGCCGATGTTGCTGGTCATGATGATGATGGCGTTGCGGAAGTCCACCTTGCGGCCACGCGCATCGGTCAGATGCCCTTCCTCCATGATCTGGAGCAGCATATTGAAGGCTTCTGGATGCGCCTTCTCGATCTCGTCAAAGACCACGATGCTGTAGGGACGGCGGCGAATCGCCTCGGTCAACTGCCCGGCCTCTTCGTAACCCACATATCCGGGCGGCGCGCCGACCAGCCGCGCCACATTGTGACGCTCCATGAATTCGCTCATGTCAAGCTGGATCAGGGCGTCTTCACTACCAAAGAGGAACTCCGCCAGCGCTTTGGTCAGCTCCGTCTTACCGACACCCGTCGGCCCCAGAAAGATGAACGAGCCAATCGGGCGGCGCGGGTCCTTCAATCCGGCACGTGCACGACGCACTGCCTTACTGATGGTCTCGATGGCTTCTTCCTGCCCGACGATGCGGGAGCGCAGCGCATCTTCCATGTGCAGCAGGCGCTCGCTCTCCTCCCCCGCGATCTGGGTCACGGGGATGCCGGTCAGCATGGAGACGACTTCCGCCACATCCTCAGCATTGAGCCGCGGCTTGTTCGTCTCCGGATTCCAGTTGGCCTGGAAAACGGCGAGGTTCTGTTCCAGCTCCTCGACCTCGTGGCGCATCTCCGCCAGTTCTTCCTCGGTGTAGTCTTCAGCGTGTTCGTCAATTTCCTCGTGCAGTTGTTCCAGACGGGATTGAATCTTGCGGACCCGCATGGACTCCGGACTCTTGTACATGCGAACGCGGGCCGCACCCTCGTCCACCAGATCGATCGCTTTATCCGGCATGAAGCGATCGGTCACATAACGGGCACTGAGCCGCGCGGCAGCCTCGATGGCCTCGTCGCTGATCTCGAGGTTGTGATGCTCCTCAAAATTCGGGCGGATGCCCTGCAGAATCTGGATCGTTTCCTCGATGCTCGGCTCTTCCACATAAACCGGCTGGAAGCGCCGCTCCAGCGCCGCATCGCTCTCGATATGCTTGCGGTACTCGTCGAACGTGGTCGCGCCGATGCACTGCAGTTCGCCGCGGGCCAGGGCCGGCTTCAGGATGTTGGCCGCGTCCACACTGCTTCCCGCAGAACCGGCACCGACCAGCATATGCACCTCATCAATGAAGAGGATGCTGTCCGATGTCTTGAGTTCCTCGATCACGCGCTTGAGGCGCTCCTCGAACTGACCGCGGTACATCGTCCCGGCGACCAGACTGCCCACGTCAAGCTGCAGGACCCGTTTGCCGAGCAGAGAGCGCGGCGTTTCACCATGAATGATGCGCTGTGCCAGCCCTTCGACGATGGCCGTCTTGCCAACGCCCGGCTCGCCGATCAGCGCCGGATTGTTCTTGTTGCGGCGGCTGAGTATCTGGATCACGCGCTCGATCTCCGTCTCGCGCCCGATCACGGGATCAAGCTCGCCAGCCTCCGCTTTGGCGGTCAGGTCGGTGGCCAATTGATCCACCAGCGGGGTCTTGCTCTCGCTGCGCCGCCGGCTGGAACGCGATTCCGATGAGGAGTCGCTTTCACGACGGCTGGAAGTCGAAGGCGGGCTTTCCTGCAAAACGCGCCGCGTCTGACGCCGGATTTCCTCCGGGCTGACGCCAAGCCGCTTCAACACATCCACCGCCACGCCTTCCGGCTGACGCACCAGTCCCAGCAGCAAATGCTCCGTCCCGATGTAATGATGGCCCAGGCGGCGGGCTTCATCCACCGCCAGTTCCAGCACCTTCTTCGTCCCCGGCGAAAGGTCCAGCCGTTCCACACTGGAACGCTGCCCGGCCCGCGTCATGCGTTCGACAAGGTCTTCCACGCGGCGTGGATCCAGACCCAGATCACGCAGGACACGTCCCGCGACACCGCCTTCTTCTCGAATCAAACCCAGGAGCAGATGCTCCGTGCCGATATAGCTGTGCTGCATGCGTTCCGCTTCATCCTGGGCCAGACTTAACACCCGTCGGGCACGCTGTGTGAAGCGCTCCATGCTATTTTTAGGCATAATTACCGTCCTCCATTTCCTTGACGGCTTGTAACGCCTGGCGGTGAAGACCTCAAGCCTGGATTACCGTATCCGTATCCGAAACTCAACATACACCACCTTAACGATACATTCTCATCCAATTTCAAATTTACCCCATCTCGGAATCACTGCCAAATGAAATTCGGCCTATACTCATCAGATTTTCATTAGAAGTCCGCTGATATTCCGGTAACGGTTCATACTTCTATTATATACAAGACGGATAGAAAAATCCCGCTCTTTCGAGCGGGAAGGGCGTTTTTATTCAATTCTTACATACAGGCCGGTTATTCTTGTGCATTCTCAGCGTCGGGCTCCACATCAGCATCAGCGACCGTGCCTGTGTCCTGCTCACCTTCCGCTTGAGGCGCGGCCTCGATTTCAGGCTCAGTTTCTTCCGCCGCAGGCACAGACTCATCTGCCGCTGCTTCAGGCTCAACAGGCTCGGCCTCAGCCGCCGCCGCTTCCTCCACCTTTTCCGGCTGCTGGATATCCTCGATCAGGGGCGCTGTCGCCCCGGATGTGCCATACGTTGCCAGATCGATCTCCAGGTATTCCTCAGCATCCACCTGCTTCAGGCTGAGGCCCATTCGGCGGTTGGCGCGATCGATCTTGACAATGCGCAGCGTCAGGTCGTCGCCTTCATTGACCACTTCCCGCGGATGCCCGACCCGGTGCTCGGACAGCTCCGAAATGTGGATCAGGCCTTCGATCTCCGGGGCATCGGCCAGGCGGGCAAACGCGCCGAACTTGGTCAGCTTGGTGACCGTCCCGCGCACCAACTGCCCGACCCGAAAGCGATCCACCGCCTGCTCCCAGGGGTCGGCTTCCAGCGCTTTCATGCTCAGGCCGATGCGGCGGCGCTCCCGATCCAGACTGATGACCTTGACCTGCACCTGCTGCCCGATCTTGACCACTTCACGCGGATGTGTGACGTGCTTCCAGGAAAGCTCGGTCAGGTGCACCAGGCCATCCGCGCCGCCCAGATCAACAAATGCGCCAAAGTCCGTCAGGCTGACAACCGTACCGGTGCGGACTTCGCCAATTTCCAGCTTCTCCAGCAGCCTGGCCTTGCGCTGATTGCGCCACTCGGCCATGGCGGCGCGTTCGGAGAGAATCAGGCGGTTGCGGCTGCGGTTGACTTCGACGACCTTGACCACAATGTCATCACCGATCATGCCGCCCCACCGTTCCAGGGGGCTGTTGCCGACGGCCTTCTGCCGCCGCTCGTCGCTGACCTGACTGGCCGGGACGAACCCCCGGACACGGCCAAAGCGCACGATAAGGCCGCCTTTGTTATAGCCGGACACCTTACCGGAGTATAATTCCTGGCTCTCAGCGTACTGCTGGGCGAGCTGCCAGTCGTTCTCTTCCTGCGCCCTGGTCAGCGAAAGCACGACCTGCCCGCTGCGATTCGATGGATTCAGGACGTAAACCAGCACCGTCCGCCCGACCTGCAGGTCTTCCAATGCCTGCCGATCCATGCGGGAAAGCTCCCGCCCGGAAATGATTCCCGTCTTGCCGTCTGCCAGTTCCAGCAGGACTTCAGTGGGCGTCGTCTGAACTACTACCGCTTCCACAATATCGCCGCGGCGCAGCCCACTCTCTTCGACTGCCGCTTCTTCAGCAGCGGCGATTTCTTCAACTGCCGGGGTGGTCTCTTCCACCGCGACCGAGTCGGCTTCCGGCACGGCAGCTTCAACACCAGCTTCTTCCACCGCCGGAGCTTCCCCCCCTGCCGAGCCTGCTTCTTCCGCAGCAGGCCCCGCTTCTGGCAAAGCGGCTTCCTCGGCAGCGGCTTCCCCTTCCGGAGCAGCCGCCTCAACAGGCGGAATTTCCTCGGTGGAGGGGGGCATTTCTTCCGGCTGAGCCGTGTCCGGTTGTGCGGTTGCAGCTTCGGAAGGAGCCTCTTCCTCCGCCGGTTCCGCGGCTGCCGCTTCATCTGCAGCAGCAGGCGCAGACTCGCCGTTTGGCGTCTGCGGCGTCTCGGCTGCGGATTCTTCTACAGCGGCTGTCTCCTCAACCTGCGGCGCGTCATCTTCAGCCGGCGTATCAGCAGGTGTGGGGGATGTCTCCTCTTCAGCTCCCGGCGAGGGTGTGCCGGGGTCATTTACCGATGACAGATTGTCAGGCGTGGCGGAATTCAAAGACATGAACAGACACTCCAGAGCGGGTTCAGGCAACACTGCGATTATACCATTGTCTGCTAAAAACGATCAAACTGAAATATGCCTCCGAAGAAACCAGCAGGATCACGGGGCTGCCCGCCGCACCGGACTTCTCTCCACCATTCCGGGCAGTTTGCCCGAAGACATGCGTTGCCGGAGAGCGACCGCCCCGGTATAATCCGCTCCGGAAGCAATAAAGTAAAACAACTTGAGCAAATTTAGAAGCAGGAATCTCATGAAACGTACTGTCATCTAC
>JALSTC010000808.1 GCA_026983935.1 Ardenticatenia bacterium | reverse complement strand
CGCTGGTGGTGTAGAATAGATTCAGTCCGATATTGCGCAGCGTGCGGGCAATGTGGGCGCTGTTGGTATCAACGATTTCCCCCAACAGGATTTCCGTGCCAATACTGATGATCTCTGCGTTCATTTGTGTGTTCTCATTCTTGATGTGTGGCATGTCCCTTAAGGCCGTGTGCAGACACGAAGGGAAATTCTATTCGCTTTCGTTGCGACGCGCCACTTGCATAGAGTATACTGAATTAAAATACCGAAAACTTGGTAAGTTGTCCGCTGCTGGTTGCTCTGACCAGGATCATAGGCAGGTTTGAGTGAAGAGGAGGTTTGCCCGTTCATCCGAAACTTTCGCATGTGGACTGTAAAGGATTTCATGCGGACAGTAGCCAGAATGATATAAAAGTATAAAGAGCATATGGTGTGTCCCACACTCATACGGTAGAGGGAAGATGCCGTGCGTGGGAGGAGAAGACTTTCGCCTTAGCGCGGAGATCATCAGTGCAGAATCGGGCGCTGTGGGAGGAGCTTGTTTCCGGCCTGTGGCGCGAAAGCGATCTGCGTTCGTTGGTTGACCTGTATGAAATACGCCGAGGTTTTTATGCAGGCAGCACGACGTTTTCCGTGCCTCTAAAAAATGAGGGGGTTTTTAGCATGGCGGAATCGGCTGGTAACAAACCCATACTCACCGTGGAGGAGGGTGAGCATGTTGGCCTCCGTGTGGTTATTGAAGGGGACAATTTTCTTATTGGACGCGGTGAAGAATGCCAGTTGGTTTTGAATGATCGTGCAGTATCACGACAGCACGCACGCATCTGGCGTGAAGGAGATACCTACTACATTGAAGACCTGCACAGCAAGAACGGCACCTGGCTCAATGATGAATTGTTGGAAGCGCCACGCCCACTGACCGATGGCGACCGCATTCAACTGGCAATGACGGTGCGCATTGTCTTCACCGAATCAGATGCCACAGTGGAGCTGTCCTTTGAGCCTGGGCGTTTGAAGGGACGCCTGACTCTGGACCGCGACGCCCGTCGGGTATTCATCGGCCAGCAGGAAGTTGTGCCGCCTCTGAGCCCGCCGCAGTATCGCCTGCTGCAGCTACTTTTCGACGCCGGGGGTGCAGTGTGCACCCGCGAAGAGGTCGTCCGGGCTGTCTGGCCGGAGGCTGCGATTGAGGGCGTGAGCGAGCAGGCGATTGATGCGCTGGTGCGGCGGCTTCGCGATCGGCTGGCAGAGGTAGACCCTGATCATCAGTATGTTGTTACCGTGCGCGGGCACGGCTTCCGGCTGGATAACCCTGGCCCGGGATGATCTTGCAGTTTACGCTTGCTCCGATAGTTCCAGATATTCTGCGCGGATAACCTGATCCGGAGCGA
Organism: Ardenticatenia bacterium; assembly: GCA_026983935.1. Taxonomy (GTDB): domain Bacteria; phylum Chloroflexota; class Anaerolineae; order Aggregatilineales; family Ch27; genus JALSTC01. Next base: position 5,108 of record JALSTC010000808.1, on the reverse strand, counting down.
TACCCAGTATTTCCAGTATTTCTCCGGCCAGTTCTGCTTTGTATTCCGCGTCCTGCGCCGACCACGTCCGGCTTTTAATCTCCAGGAAATAGCCGGGTGATTTCGGTTTGCTCAATTCATCCAGGTTGACGTAGAACAGCACGCCTTTGTAGAGAATATGCCAGCGGCGCCTTTCTTTCTCCACGCTGTGTTCCGTGTCTGGCTGGAAGTACTCGCGATAGAAGCGCAGTGGACGGTCGGCAGGAGCAATGAATCGTGAGCGGGAAAGCAAAATCGCGTTGGCGAATTCCCGTTCTTTTGTAGGCGTTGTGTATGTCAGGCGTGTGCGAACGCCCACGACGGCATTGTCCGGGCCGATGGCATCATCTTCCCGGTAGCGCACCCGCCCTTGATCGGCATCATCGAACAGGAAATAAGTATCATACTGCCGATAGTGCGTGTGCCGGACGATCTGAACATCGCGGTGTGTCAGCAGTTTTTGCACGATGTCAGGATCATCAACATGCGCCTTGACCTGAATTTCGAAGCTCTCTTCCTGCTCCAGTCCGCCAATAGCCACCAGCTTGCTCAGGACATTCCCTTCACGGGCGCTCAGGAAAGCATCAATGCGGCGGGCATAATCCGCGGCAACGGCGCGGACGGCGTTTTCGTCAACTGTCAGTAACTGTCGCTCACGCATCAACCACTGTCCCTCAACCATCACGTTGAGAACGTCTGTACTCTTGGCGGCGTAGACGATCTGGGAGTAAATGGCGTTAGGGTCGCGTTCAAAGTGCGGGAAGTTATGCAGTGGTGTGTGGTCAACAGTGATGATGTCGGCACGCTTGCCGGTTTCCAGGCTGCCCGTAATATCACCCACAAAAAGGGCTTCTGCGCCCATGCGCGTCGCCATGGTCAGTGCTTCTCTGGCGGGCAGGGCGGTGGGATCGTATGTGGCCCCTTTTGCCAGGAATGCGGCAAGGCGGATTTCCTCGAACATATCGAGATCGTTGTTGCTGGCCGGGCCGTCAGTGCCGACGCCCAGGGTCAGCCCCCGGTCGAGCATCTCCTGTACGGGCGCGATGCCGCTGGCCAGCTTAAGATTGCTGGAAGGGCAGTGAGCGACTCTCGTGCCGTGGCGGTGCATGATGCGCATTTCGTCGTGATCCACGTGGACGCAGTGGGCCGCGAGAACTTTCGCTGAAAGCACACCCAGCTCTTCCACCCAGGGGACAACGGGCATATCATGATCCCTGCGGCTTTCTTCAACCTCCAGCCGCGTTTCTGCAATGTGTGTCAGCAGCGGCACGTCGTATTCACGGGCCAGATCGGCACAGGCCTGCAGCGTCTCGGCGGTATTTGTGTAAGGGGCGTGGGGCGCAACGGCTGGCGTGATCAGGGGGTGACCCTTCCACTCCTGGATGAACTGCCGGGTATAGGCCAGGCTGTCTTCATAGCTTTGCGCATCGGGAGCCGGGAATTTCAGCACGGTCTGGCCCAGCACGCCGCGCATGCCGGCCTGAGCAGTTGCCCGTGCAATGTCCGCTTCATAATAATACATGTCGGCGAATAAGGTGATGCCACTGCGGATCATCTCTGCGCAGGCGAGCAGCGCACCCTGATAGCAAAATTCGGGGCTGACAAATTCGCGTTCAACGGGCATCATATAGCCCAGCAGCCAGACATCCAGACGCAGATCATCTGCCAGTCCGCGCAGCAGGGTCATGGGGATATGGGTATGTGCGTTGACCAGTCCGGGTAAGATGATCTGGTCTGTGCAGTCAATAGTTTCTTCCGCTTCGTAGTTCTGCCGCAGTTCATTGGATGATCCGATGGCTATAATTGTGTTGCCTTGGATGGCAATGGCACCATCCTGGAAGATGTCGTATTGTTCGTTCATTGTGACGACGGTGCCACCGGTAAGCAGAGTGTCAACGCGTTTCATGAATGGGTTTTCCTTTCCAGAGTTGGGCAATTATAGCGTGTAATGGCAGGCTTTGGCACAGCGACGGCAATTATGATTGGCCTGTTTCTGGAGCGGGGTGCACAAAGGCGACTTATCGGGGATAATGTGCACTGATGATGCATTCCTGATGCAAACAGAGGGTTAGCATATGCTTCGGCGAGAGACGTTCTGGCGTGTGACATGGCTGCTGGAAGCGGGCGCCGTGGGGTGGTTCTTTATCCAGGCCCTGCGCCTGCTCTTTGGCGCATTATATGCGCATGTATCCAGCGCGGATATCGTGCTGCGTTTAGGCGATCCAGGGCCTTCAGTGCCGGGTGCTGTACTGCCCACTGTAGCCCAGGCGGAGGTCGCGATCGTCGGTGTGGCGCTGCTGCTGCCCCTGCTGGCGTTTTTGCTTGCCCGCCGGCCCGTTGCCTTCGCTCTGTCAGCGGCGGTTGTGGCGGTGGGCCGTGTCTTTATGACTCTGGATGCGCCGCTGGTCAAGGTGTTAGGGGCAGCGATTACCGTTGTTGGAGCGGCGTTCTATCTGGCGGCACTGGCTCGCCAGCAGCCCTCTCGTTTTGCGCTGACGCTGACCATTGGCCTCATGCTCGATCAGATCGTCAGGGCTTTCGGCCAAACGCTGGATATCACATGGGCGGAGGCCTTCCTGGGTGGGCAGACGGCCCTCTCCATTCTGTTGTTTGCGACGGCCGTGCTGCGCGCGGGATTCAAGCGCGTTCCGCCGCTTGCTGCTGCGGCCACCTATTCAGGTATATCGCTCTGGAATGGCATTGCATTGGGCGGGCTGTTATATCTGGAGTGCGCCCTGCTGGGCCTGCCAAATGCAGTCGCACGCTGGAGCAGCGTGGACTACGCGATCATTGCACCCTGGCTGCTTGTTGCCACCGCGCTGCCGCTGATTCCGGAAGCGCGAGACATTGCTCGCCGCATTCTGACTCTCGTGGATGCGCAGTGGCGCGGCTGGTTGTGGCTGATGCTGATCAGCCTGCTTGTTGTGGTTGGCAATCGGTTTGCCGGGGCAGTGGCAGCGGCGGCCTTGATCGCCGCGCAGTTCCTGGTGGTGCTGCTGTTCTGGTGGATTGTCAGGCCTGTGAAGCAGGATGAGCGTGATGTCACCGGCCTGGCACTGGTGCTGGCATTTCTGACGCTCTCACTGCTGGTCGGCGCAGACTTTTTCACCTACGAGTACGCCTTTGTGCGCGATTTCGGTCCCGGGCTGGAGTGGCTCAGCCGTCTGCTGCGTGCCATGCGGGGGCTGGGGCTGGTCGTGACCCTGGTGGCTGTGGCGCTGGCCTGCATGCCATTGATGGATGCCCGGCGGCGCATTCCCTGGCAGCGCGGGAGACTTCGGGAAACGATAGCCGGTGTGCTGGCGACCTTTGTCGGTGCAATTGTGGTAGTGCTGCTGGCGCTGCCGCCGCAGGTGATGCCAGCAAATAATCTGGACCGCATCCGTGTGGCAACGTATAACATCCACGGCGGTTACAGCCTGTACTTCGACTACAATCTGGCGGCGATTGCCGACACGATCTGGGAGAGTGGGGCGGATGTCGTCTTGTTGCAGGAGGTGGATGCCGGGCGGCTGGTTTCCTATGGCGTGGATCAGGCGCTCTGGCTGGGGCGACGGCTCGGCATGGAAGTGCGGTATCTGCCGACCAATGAGCATTTGCAGGGCCTCGCCGTATTGTCTCGTGTTCCTATCACCCTGGATGATGGCCTGCTGCTGACCAGCCGGGGACTCCAGACCGGTGTGCAGCGGGTGCAGATTCGCCCGGATGAAGGTGTGATGGATATCTATAACACCTGGCTGGGCCTGCTCTACGCACAGGAAAATGACGAGCTTTCTTTACAGGAGCAGGATCAGTGGCAGCAGCTTGAAGAAGTGCTGGCCACCATTGCCACTGACCATCCGGGGGGGGTGGTGGGCCGGGTGATTCTGGGTGGCACATTCAATAACACCCCCGAATCCGCACTGTATGATCTGCTTGTGCAGACCGGCTTTAGCGATCCCTTTGCCGGAATGCCGTTAGAACGAGCCGCCACTCTGCTGCGCGGACAGACGATTATGGCCCGATTCGACTATATATGGCTGCGCAATGTGCTGCCGACGGGCCGCGCCGTACTGGACAGTGATGCCTCCGATCATCGCCTTGCAGTGGTGGAGGTGAATCTGGCTCAGTAAGCGGGATTCAGTCGGGCGCTTCCTCCCGTGAGGCTCCCCGTTTTTCGATGGCTTCCAGGGCGGCCTGAGCTGCTTCCTGCGCCGCGGCCTGCTTGCTGCGCCCGCTGCCTTGCCCATAGACCTGTCCGCCGATCACCACTTCGACGGTAAAGTGTTTGGCATGGTCGGGGCCAGTTTCTCGGACTGTGCGGTAAGTTGGAGTCAGGTTGAGATGTGCCTGGCTCCATTCCTGCAGGGTGCTCTTGGCGTCTTTGTCCAGGTCAGCGTCGAGGATTCTCTCCAGGGCCGGGGTGAAGCAGGGCAGCACGAATTCGCGCACGGTTTCCAGCCCCTGATCAAGGTAGATTGCGCCGACGACGGCCTCAAATACCCGGCAGAGATTGGCCTGCCGGTCGCGCCCGCCGCTTTCTTCCTCCCCCCGTCCCAGCCGCAGCGCTTCTCCCAGATGGCACTGGCGTGCGAAGTCGGCCAGTGTTTCCGTGCGGACAAGCGCTGCCCGAAGCCGGGTCAGGCGGCCTTCGTGCATTTCCGGGAAGCGGTTGTACAGCCAGTCGCCGGAGACGAAATCCAGCACAGCATCTCCCAGGAATTCCAGGCGTTCGTTGTCTTCCAGCGAATCCGAGGGATGTTCGTTCAGGTAGGATCGGTGCGTCAGTGCACGCAGGAGCAGCGACAGATCGTTGAACCGAACGTTTAAGCGCTCCTGCACAAGGTCAAGATCAGGCGTAGTTGTCACGGTAAATCCCCGTTTTGTGCGGTTGCCTCGCATGGAAATCAATTATAACGCAGGAGGTAAGTTGTCGGCACTTATCCGGCTCTGGTATACTCTCGTGGCTTTAATCTGGAAGTGGCGGAGGTATTCTTTTGGAATCGTTGCGTAAAGGCTTACAGCGGACACGGCAGTCCTTTTTTGGCCGGATTGCGCAGGCGTTGGGGTCAACAGAAATAGATGATGAAACCTGGGATGATATCGAGGGG
>JALSTC010000807.1 GCA_026983935.1 Ardenticatenia bacterium | reverse complement strand
CCCCCATGTATTTTGAGTGGATGGAAGGGGAGCCACTTGCCTACCTGATTCGCGACATCGCCGTCTGGCATGAAGAAGAACACGCGGAGGACATTCACAGATGGCGAGAGCAGAAGAAGCACTGATACAGTACAATAAGTAGCAGCAATGCAGACATAAAAAGTGGAGTCCGGATCGTGAAATACATTGGACGGTTCATGGCAATTCTGGCGGCATTCCTGTTCGTCATGACTCTGCCCTGGGCTGTGTGGATGTCCAGTGTCAAGGGCCTGCTACTGGACGCCGACACGTACAAAAACACCCTTTCCCGGCAGAACCTCTACACCACCCTGATCCCGGACCTGCTCACCACAATTGTAGAATCAGAATCCGAGAACAATAATCCGGACACACTGACATTTCTCAACGTTGTTCGCAATCTGGATCGTCAGGACTGGGAGCGTATCGCTACCCTGCTCATCCCTGCCGACTGGTTGCAAGCTCAGGTAGAGCGCAATCTTGACGCCTTCTTTGCCTGGCTCAATGGAGACACTCCCACGCCGGACCTGGCATTTGATACCGCCTCATTGCGGGAGCGCCTGGCTGGAGAGCCGGGTCAGCGTGTGGTGAATTTGATTCTGGAATCATGGCCGCCCTGTACGGATGAGCAGCTCGATGTACTGCTCAACTTCGAGCACACCGATCAACCCTTCCCATTCTGCCAGCCCCCCGGCGAGTACATCGCACTCACCAGCACAGCCCTGGCAGAGGCATTAAGCGAACAGGCCAGCGCCCTGCCAGATGTCGTCCCCGCCCCGGACTGGTTAGAAAATCCCAGAACTCGACGAGAACTCGCCAGACTCAAACAGTTCGTCCAGTTATTGAACGCCTTCGTAGCTGAGCTGTGGCTTCTACCAGCAGCCCTGCTTGCCCTGATCGTCTTTTTCACTGTGCGTTCGCTCAAATCATTTGGGCGTTGGAGCGGTACCGTCTTGATCGTAGGGGGAATTCTGTCGATCCTTCCGATCCCTCTGATGCTGTCCCCTTCCTTTCTGCCATCCATACTGCTCTCGTCAATCAAAAGCAGTGATGTCACGATCTCCAGCCAGCAAGCCGCCCACCTCAATATCCTGGCACAGAGTATCAGCCATGCCATTGTCGGCGAGCTGACCCTACCGGTACTGATCATCAGCGGCGTGCTGATCGCACTGGGCTTCATCGCCCATGTCGTTGCGGCGATCTCCCGCTATCCGGAAGAAAACCCAGCACCACAGACTCTATCGCAGCCAGTGGCTGCCAGCGTACAGGCCTCTACAGCGCAAATCGCCTCTACACCCCCGCCAACAGCCTCTAAAGGGTCAACTCCCCCATCGCCCGACTGACCCCATACCACCGCATTGCTACCTGACCGCCCTGATAGGCCGTATTGAGCGCGTGGCCTCTGTTACACCCTGGGTTCTGGTTTACGTGGGCTTGCGCTGTAACCCAAGCGCGGTCTGGGCCGCTTATAATACGTGGCGCTTACCCTGCCCCCTAGCTTATAATAAGCCCATGAACACATGAAAAATGCATACTCAAGGAGCAGATAACCTGTGACTACGGCCTCTGAGGTTACGATTACAGCACTCGACCAGCTTTGTGTCAACACTATCCGTGCCCTTTCCATTGATATGGTGCAGAAAGCCAACAGCGGCCACCCCGGCCTGCCACTTGGGGCCGCCCCAATGGCCTATGTGCTGTGGACAAAATTCCTGAAGCATAACCCGGTCAATCCAGAGTGGCCCAACCGTGACCGCTTTATTCTCTCAGCCGGGCACGGCAGTGCTCTGCTCTACAGCCTGCTTCATCTGACGGGTTACGGCGTGTCCCTCGATGATTTGAAGAACTTTCGCCAGTGGGGCAGCCCGACGCCTGGCCATCCGGAATATGGCGCAACGCCCGGCGTGGAAACGACCACCGGGCCGCTGGGACAGGGTTTTGCCACCGCCGTTGGGATGGCAATCGCCGAGGCATTTTTGGCGGGGACATACAACCGCCCCGGTCATGAGATCATCAATCACTGGACTTATGTGCTGGCCTCCGACGGCGACCTGATGGAAGGTATCAGCCACGAAGCGGCTTCCCTGGCAGGCCACCTCGGGCTGGGGAAATTGATCTGCCTTTACGACAATAACAATGTCTGCCTGGCGGGGCCAACAAGCGACAGCTTCAGCGAAGATATCCCGATGCGTTTCGAGGCATATGGCTGGCATGTCACCGAGGTGACGGACGGCAATGATATGGATGCCATTGCCCGCGCCATTGAAGAGGCACGCGCCGTCCAGGATCGACCCAGCCTGATCAGCATCCACACCGTTATCGGCTATGGCAGTCCTCACAAAGCCGGGACCTCTCAGGCACACGGCTCCCCCCTCGGAGAAGAAGAAACACGCCTGACAAAGGAAGCACTCGGCTGGCCGCCGGAGCCACCATTCTATATTCCAGAAGAAGCCCGCCAGCATATGCGTCAGGCAGTTCAGCATGGCCGCGAAAGCCAGCGGGAATGGGACAGTCGGCTGGCCGCCTATGAAGCTGCATATCCGGAACTTGCCAGGCAACTGGAATCGGCATTGACCGGCGAACTACCGCAGGGGTGGGATGCCGATATCCCCGTCTTTCCTGCTGACGAAAAAGGCATGGCCACCCGAAACAGCAGCGGAATTGTGTTGAACGCGATTGCCGCCCATGTACCGACGATGATCGGTGGTGATGCTGACCTTGCCCCCAGCACAAAGACCCTCATCAAGGACTCCGGCAACTTCAGCCGGGACAACCGCACCGCACGGAATCTGCGCTTTGGCGTCCGAGAACATGCCATGGGCGCGATTGTCAACGGATTGGCCCTGCACGGCGGAATCTGCAAACCCTACTCTGCCACATTCATGACCTTCAGCGACTACATGCGCCCGGCAATCCGGCTGGGGGCGCTGATGGACATCCCGACGATCTACATCTTCACGCATGACAGCGTCGGGCTGGGTGAAGATGGCCCAACGCATCAGCCGGTGGAGCAACTTGCCGCGCTGCGTGCCATCCCCGATCTGACGGTCATTCGCCCGGCCGATGCGAATGAAACCGCGGGGGCGTGGCGGGCAGCCATGCAAAACGACGGCCCGGTCACGCTGGTGATGACCCGCCAGGCCGTGCCAACGCTGTCACCCGACATGGTTGGTGACGTCAGCAAGGGCGCATATGTGCTGTATGAATCTGGAGAGACACCGCCGGATATCATTCTGATCGGCACAGGCAGTGAAGTGCACATCGCGCTGAGCGCCGCCCGACAGCTCGCTGATGAAGGGGTATCGGTGCGGGTGGTCAGCATGCCCAGCACCACGCTGTTCGCCCGACAGCCGGCAGAATATCAGGAGGCCGTGCTGCCGAAAGAAGTAAAGAAACGGATCAGCATTGAAGCAGGAGCCAGCTTCGGCTGGCATCTGTGGGTTGGTGATGAGGGTATCATCATTGGTGTGGATCGCTTCGGAGCATCGGCTCCGGGCAAGATCATCTATGAGAAATTCGGATTGACAGCCGAAGCAGTCACGGCTGCAGCCCACCGTCTGCTTAACGGCTGAGCAAGAACTGGTATGCGGTCATGTTCGATCACGACATGGATTCCGAAGAAGCTGCTGACATCCTCTTCTTTGAGGCGGAAGCAGCCAACGGCTTCCTGAGTTTATTCAACCAGCGCATCTTTGATGAAGTCCACTGGCAACGGCTCTGGCAGGCCGTTGCCAGCCTGATCACGCATGGCAGCGGCACACTCGATCCCTGGGCAGCCTATGATCTGGCACGAGTCATTGAAGCCGTACAGGCTGCCGGGCAAAGCCTGGTCGGACGCACCTATGACAGCCTCGACGGCTTTGAGGAAAAAGTACTTGCGGCCAACAACTTCCTCAACGATGTGCTGACCTCAGCGTGACGCTCCCCACGCCTGAAGGCGGGGGCTTCTGCCGCACGCACAGCCCAACGGCTTACGTAATCCGGAGGCCTATCATCACAAAAAGCACACATCCGCACAGTACCACCCCAACCGTCTGGGCCATCTCCGACACCCACCTGAGCTTCGCCCGACCCCGTGACCAGGCCCGCTTTGGAGAACAATGGCGCAACCATACCGAACGCCTGGCAGCCGCCTGGCGTGAGCGCATTGCACCGCAGGATATCATCCTGATGCCCGGCGACCTGAGCTGGGCGCACTCACCGGCGCGTGTGCGCCCGGATATTGACTGGCTCAGCGCACTGCCGGGGCGAAAAGTGCTGGTGCGCGGCAACCATGACTTCTGGTGGAAGCGCATCGAACAGATTCGCCGTGAAGTACTTCCACCCGATATACAGGCCGTGCAGGGAAGCTGCATTGCGCTGGACGGCCTGTTGATCTGCGGCACAATGGGCCACATTGCGCCAAACGACCCCTACTTCCGCCCTGAAAAGCTGCGCAGTTACAGGAGAGAACGCGACTGGCTCAGATCATCGCTGGAAGAAGCCCGACAAATGCAAACCGACGGCGAACCGGTGCTGCTCATGATGCACTATCCCCCATATACCTCCGACGGACGGCCAAGCGGCTTCACCGAAATCATCCAGCAGTTTGCGCCGGAGGTCTGTGTCTATGGACATCTGCACTTCAAGGAAGAATGGGCCGTCGCCATCGAAGGCCCCCAAAATGGCACAACGTATCACCTCGTTGCCTGCGACTATCTGAATATGATTCCGCGCTGCATCTGGCCACCGGAAGACACTACTAAAAAGGCAGCCACCCATGCACAACAGCAAAACATTTAACCGCTTTCTGGATGAACATCACGAACGTTTCCTGCGGGAACTCGCTGATTTCATCGCCATCCCCAGCGTAGCTGCACAGAAGCGCGGCATCCAGGAGATGGCCGATCTGCTGACTGAGCGCTTCCGTAAACTGGGGGCGGCGGTGCACCAGTATCCCCTGCCAGATGGCGGCAGCCCGGTAGTCTACGCCGAGATCGGCTCCGGCCCGCGCACCCTGCTGATTTATAACCACTACGATGTGCAGCCGGAAGAACCGCGTGACCTGTGGCACTCCGGGCCATTTGAACTGGCACGCCGGGACGGCAAACTCATCGGCAGGGGTGTTGCCGACAACAAAGGAACGCTGCTGGCCCGTATCCAGGCTGTAGAAGGCTGGATGGCTACGCAGGGAGAACTGCCGCTCAAAATCAAATGGGTGGTGGAAGGCGAGGAAGAGATCAGCAGCGTGCATCTGGAAGAATGGGTCAAGGCTCACAGAGAGATGCTGTCCGCCGACGGTATCCTGTGGGAAGGCGGCGGCTACGATGAAGCAGGTCGCATCGTGATGGCCGCCGGCTGCAAAGGCATCGCCTATTTCGAACTGCACGCACAGGGCCCCAACCACGACCTGCATTCCTCACTCGCGCCCATCGTTCCTAACCCGGCATGGCGGCTGGTCTGGGCATTGAGCACGCTCAAGAATCCACAGGACGAGATCACCATTGACGGCTACAACGACCATGTCCGCCCGCTGACTGAAGAAGAGATCAGACTGATCGACGCTCTGCCCTTCGAGGCAGAAGTGTTCAAAGCCAACGTCGGGCTGGACGAATTCCTGAACAACATGGATGCACGCTCGGCCAACCGCCGTCTGTTTGAAATCCCCACAATCACCATCTGCGGGCTGGACAGCGGCTATCAGGACGAAGGCAGCAAAACAGTTCTCCCTGCCAGAGCAAGCGCCAAGCTGGATTTCCGGCTCGTCCCTGACCTGACTCCTGATCTGGTCGAGGAATTGCTGCGCAACCATCTGGACGCGCGGGGGTTCTCCGATATCGAGATCGTGCGCCTCGGCGGAGAAAAACCGGCCAAGAGCAGACTGGACTCCAAACTGCACCAGGCGGCAATTGCTGCCAGCCAGGATACATGGAACAAAATCCCGATCATGTACCCCTGGTTTGCGGGCAGCGGCCCGATGTATCCCCTGAGTGTCATGCTCAATATTCCGGTGCTTTCCGCCGGGGCGACCTGGCACCCGCAGGCACGGGCGCATGCCCCCAACGAAAACATCCTGGAGCGCGATTACTTTGATGACATGCGCTTCACAGCCAGCCTGCTGGCGCACTTCGGGCAGGAATGACCTGCCCGGTTCCTTTGTGTAGCGGAAAGCGGCTGTGCTACAATGACTGTCATCCTGATTCCAGACAGGTTCCTGATGACTCTTTGCCCTATGCTGCGCTGACCGTCGGGTGGTAAGCCATGATCGGAACACGGCTCGGTTCCTATTTAATCGTCGAAGAGATTGGAAGAGGGGGCATGGCGACGGTTTACCGTGCCGTGCAGGAACCAATTGGACGCGAAGTTGCCCTCAAGATCATTCAGCGAGCCATCGCCCTGGACGAAATCGCGCTTGAACGGTTTTTGAGGGAAGCCCAGCTCATCGCCCGGTTGGAACACCCCCATATTCTGCCCGTTTACGACTACAACCCCACGTC
>JALSTC010000806.1 GCA_026983935.1 Ardenticatenia bacterium | reverse complement strand
AATCCCAGCAGTACCGCTATGTGTTCCACGGACACACGCACCTGCGCCGCGATGAGCAGATCGGCACGACACGGGTGATCAATCCCGGCGCGCTGGGCGGCGTGCAGCGGCAGTCGCGGTCTGTGGTCGTGGTTGACCTGCACACGGGCGAACTGCAGTTCATCGAACTGGAGACGTGATCAGCGGTCTTTGCGCATCTCGATGCCGGTTTCGCCGTCGGCGTAGTAGCCGTATTTGAGGCGTGTTTCGCGGTAGCCGGTCTGCCGGTAAAGGGCAATGGCGGGTGTGTTGCCCTCACGGACGGTGAGGAAAAGCGTGGGCGCGCTCAGATGCGACTCGCAGGCCGCCAGCAGCCGCCGCCCCAGCCCCCGCCGCTGGTGATCGGGGTGCACGCCCAGTGTGATGATCCACGTCCGCCGGTCGAACAGCCTGCCGCCGGAGATAAAGCCGACCATTTGCCCATCCGGCGCGACGGCCTTCAGGTTGACCAGCCCCGGCCAGATCAGCAGCAGCAGAATCCCCGGCCATGAATAGGCATCACGGGCGAAAACCAGCCGCTCCAGGCGGTGGACAGCAGGTAGATCACGGAGGCGGACGGGCAAAATGCGGTAATGTTCGGGGGACGGCTCAGGTTCAGCGTGCATGACGGGGAAGGCGTGTCCTCATTCCTCAGAGGCGGCCACTTTGCGCACATGCAGCCGCATGCCTTCGCGAGCAGTCACCTCGACGATATCGCCGACTTTCAGCGGCTCCTCAGCCACAATCTGCCACAGCTCACCGTTGAGATAGGCCGAGCCAACCCTGCCGGGCGCTTCCGGCGCAAAGCGGACTTCTCCCCGCGACCCGATCAGGGTCTCCACCCCGGCCTGCGGCGGCCTGCGCAGCACCCTGATTGCCGGGGTCAGCACCCAGCGGTAAATCGCCAGCGATCCCGGTGCCAGCACCAGCACCGTCCACAGGGAGAGCGGCTCCATGCTCAGGCTCAGCAGTACACCGCCGATAAACTGCACAGCGGTCGCCGCCAGCGCCAGCCCCCAGGAAGCGCCCGCCCATCCCGGCAGCAGCCAGGGAGCACGCACAGGGAACTGCCGCAGCAGGGCCAGCGCATAAAGCGCAAAAGACACGGCCAGCACGATCAGCCCGGCGACGTTCGCGCCGCCGTACAGCAGACCGGCCAACCCCAACAGCAGCCCGCTGGCAGAGAGAAACTCAGCAATGCCCGTGCCCGGCAGAAACAGCGCCAGCACCCCGCCCCATGCGGCTGCGATAAAGAGCAGATACATTAAATTGGCGTCCAGCAGCAAAGGCTGCAGCACTTCCAGAAACCCATCCATAGCCCCCCACCTCCTCCCATCTCAGTCTGTCAAGGCATTAATCACCGCTGTGTGACTGCCTCATCCTTCCTGCAGGCGGGCCGAATGGGAGGAATAGACCTCATCCATTGCCAGAATGGTGTCCTGCAGTTCGGCCACTTCGTCGTGGATTTCCTCTTGCAGACGGCGGGCGCGGGTGCTGTCCAGGTCTTTGGTGTCAATGACCTGCATCTGCGCATACACCGTACCCAGCGCCGCCAGCGTGTTATCAAGCTGAATGTCCGCCCGCTTCATGTTATTGGCAACGGCGTTCAGGTTGGCGAGCTGCTGCTCCTTGAGCCGCACCGCGTCTTCCAGCTCCGCCCGCACCGTCGGATCGGTTTCCTGCCGCAGACGGAGCCGCAGCTTTTCGATTTCCTGCGGCACGGTGCGCCGGTCGCGCTCCAGGATGGCATCTTCCTCGAAGATGTCCATGCGCCGCGCCAGACGGTAAATATGCTCGATCCAGTCGTCGAGTTCGTCCAGCGTCTGCTGCATGCTGACGCGCATCGCGCCGGTCTGCTGGGCGACGATCTCGGCGATCCCGGCGCGGTATTCCAGCGCCTTCTTCAGCCGCTGGCGGGCCACACGGTTGCGCACGGCGCGGGGGTCATACTGCTGCTCGAACATACGCGCCACCGCCTGCTGCGCGGCACGCGGATCGGTGACGTGGGCCACGACCAGGGCCAGCTCCGCCAGCGCCCCGCCCACCAGCCAGAACCACCACTGCCACCACTCAAAAGGCGGGGGCAGAGTCGGCAAAAAGAAAGCCAGCAGCATGGTCAGGGCGATGGTCACGGCGCTTTCCCAGCGGAAAAATGCGTCGGTGATCATGGCGCGCATCGCCCGGCTGCGCATCTCCTCGCGCGGTTTCAGTTCTTCGTCCATCTGGGTCTGTCCTGTCGTCTGGCAGCAGTAAGTATCATTCCGATTCGACTTCCGGCGGCTGTGTCAGTGGGGCCGCCTCCGGGCGCTTGACCGACGCCCGCAGCCGTTTGACCAGCGTAATCGCCTCCAGATCGGTCGGGTCCAGCCGCGCGGCCTGCTCCAACGCACGCAGCGCCCGATCCATCCGACCCAGTTTATTATACCCGATACCCAGGGCCTTATAATGGGCAGCGCGATTCGGGGCGGCAGCGACCGCCGCGCGGTACTGGGCCACCGCCATGGCCCACATCCCTTTACGTTGATACTCGCGCCCACGTTCCAGAAAGGCCGCGCCGCTCTTCAGCCGCGCATCCGGCTGCACACGGATGCGCTCGCTGGTGATGCGGAAGTTCGGCTCCGAGAGCAGCAGCGCCGCCAGCCCGCCGCCGCCCACAAGAAAGGACGCTCCGCCGATCAGAACGCCCGTCCAGCCCTGCAGCATGGTCACCAGCGCCCAGAACAGCTCCACGCCAAAAGCCGCAATGCCGAAGAAATACCCCCAGTTCCGGCGCAGCCGTGTTCCCACAGCGATGAAAGCCAGCCAGACGATGCGGATGACGCTTGCCACCAGCAAAAAGATGAAAATCGCCGGGGTCAGCACCCTGGTGAAATCACCCAGCAGCACCTGTGCCGCCTGCTGCTCCAGAACGATATCCACAAACATGCGCAGGCGGCTGTCATCCGGCGTGCGGATGTACAGCGACCACAGCAGCAGCGGCACCAACTGCAGGATCACCATGAGGATCGCACCGTAATTGAGGGCAAAGGCCAGCCGCAAAGCGCCCGTCGGCTCCTTCAACGGCGGCACAGGGCGCATCAGGCTCTGGCCACAGGCAGTGCACTTCCGGCGTCGGGGGGCGTTCAGCGTGCCGCAGTAAGGGCACTGGTCGGGATCATCGAGCGGGTCGCCGGAGCCGGGTTCCAGCAGGCTTTCCTGGAAGTAATCCTTCATCGCCGCGTCGCGGGCTGATTTGACCGCCGGAATAACGCTGTGCGTGCGACCAACGCTGGCGGGCAGCTTCTGCTCCCGGAGCTGCTGCACGCGCAGCCTGGCGTCTTCCATCTCCGGCGCGACGGCCAGCGCGTTTTCCGCGCACTGCATCTGATCGTACCAGTTTTCCTCGATATAGCTCAGCAGCAGCCAGGCCGGGGCCGCGCGCGGATCATCCTTCAGGATTTCCATCAACATGCGCCGCGCCGACGCCAGATGGCCGACATCATAGGCTGCCAGCGCCGTATTGAACAGAGAGCGATGCTCCGACTTGAGCGGCAGATCAAGCGCGTCCACTTCTGAGGACTCCTGGCCCTCCACCAGGGTTGGCGCGGCAGGCGGCGGCTCTACGCCCGGTGCAGTGAGCACCTCGCCCTCCGGATCGATCTGCCGCCAGGTCAGCGGTTCCTGCACGGGTACATCCACAATGACCTGCTTCCCGGCAATGACCGCTTCGAGCAGATCGGCCAGTTCATCCGCCGTCTGGAAGCGTGCCTCCGGCTGCTTGGCCATCGCCTTCAGGATGATGCGCTCCACCGATTCGGGAGCATGCGGGGCAACATCACGCAGCGCGGGCACGGCCTCATACATATGCTGTGCCATGAGGCCCATCGGCGTGTCGGCGTCGAACGGCAGTTGGCCCGCCAGCATCTCAAACAGCATGACGCCCAGCGAATAGATATCGGCGCGGCCATCGGCTTCCGTCGCCCGGCGGGCCTGCTCCGGGGCCATATACGTCGCCGTGCCGAGGCTCACACCGGTGCCAGTCAGATCAGAATCCCGGTCCATCAGGCGGGCGATGCCAAAATCGGAGAGCTTGGCCACGTCCGGCGCAGCCATCAGCACGTTGGACGGCTTGACGTCCCGGTGGACGATACCCTGTTCATGCGCATAGGCCAGCGCACGGGCAATCTGGCCGATAATCTGTGCTGCACGCGGCAGTTCCAGCGGCCCCTGGCTCATCAGGGCTTTGAGCGTGCCCCCGGCCACGTATTCCATGACAATATAGGGCATACCCCGCATTTCACCGGCGTCATAGACCGGGACAATATGCGGATGGTCCAGGGCAGCCAGGGTGTTCGCTTCCCGATGAAAACGCGCCACAAAATGCGGGTCGTGGGCCAGATAAGCGGGCAGCACTTTGACCGCCACCAGCCGCCTGCCATCGGGATGCAGGGCCTTATAGACAGCGGCCATACCGCCGCGGCTGATGGGTTCCAGGATTTGATAGTCGCCTAATTTGCTGCCGCTGAGGTCTTCCTGCATGGCATGTCCCCCTGCCGATACGGACACCGGGCGAAAGCAAGACGAGGTCACAGGGCAGCTTACCCGACGCTCCCCGGCAACCCCGCCTCTGAGTTGTCATACAGCCAGATGGCTACTCGAGGTTCAGTCGCTTCCGGCGTTCCTCAAGCTGGGCCTCGATCTCATTGTACCCCACGACTTCATCAATCTGATCGCTCAGGCGGCCTGTCGCCATTTCCAGGCGGGCATCCTCACGATCGAGACGCGCACGGATGGAATCGACCACACGAGATACATCCTCATCGCCGACCCCGGCCAGATCATCCAGGCTCTTGATCGTCCTGGTGGTGATCCGCTTGGCTTCGGCCAGTTCCAGCAGGGCCTTGACCTGCTCGCGCTCCTGCTTGATGGCGGTGAGCTTGGCTTCCAGCCGGAGCTTCATATCCATCATGCGGCGGTACTGCTCTTCCTGCTGCTGCCACTGCTCATAGTATTCCTGAGCAAGCTGCTGCTTGGTATTGAGATCAGCCTGGGCAGCGGCGGCGAGTTCGTTCTTGCCTTTGACGAGCAGCGTGTCAATATCGCGGTCCAGCTTCTCTGCGGCGGCGGCGAACTCCTCATACTTGCGTTTGAGGGTACGCACCGTGCCGCCAACCGTCGCGGCGGAATCTTCCAGCGAATCCAGGTTGCGTTCGGCCTGGCGGATGTATTCATCCATCACTTTAACCGAATTCGATTCGAGCGCCCGGTCAACCATGCCATGCAGGTTAGCGGAAATCAACGTATTGACTTTTTCCAGGAATGACTGTGCCATGAATAGGGAGCCTCCTTATCTGTTGACAACACGGCCAGAGTGTCTGCCCTATGGTAGCATAACCGGCCGATCCTGACACTGACAGGAAACAGACACGCGGCTGACGCATCTTCGCTGCTAATCGCCCTTAAGGGCGGACAGTTCCTCCTCCGTCGCCAACGGCAGCGTCACAGTGAAGGTGCTGCCCTCCCCAAAGGTACTCTGCACGTCCACCGTCCCGCCGTGCATGTCAACGATTCCCCGGACAAGGGCCAGCCCTGCCCCCGCGCCCTGATCTTCATGCTGGGCGCGATTGATCTGGAAGAACGGCTCCCATATCTTCTCAAAATACTGCTCCTCGATACCCCGGCCCTGATCCTCCACTACAATCCGCAGATCAGAGTCGCCGGGGATCACGCGCAGCCAGACGACCGAATCGGGCTTATCCGAAAACTTGATGGCATTTTCGAGGAGCTGCGCCACAGTCGTATAGAGATATTCGTGGTCGCCGATGATGGTAGGCACATGGTCGGGCACATCCGTCCGGACGACTACACCGCGCTCCATGGCCAGAGTCTGCAGCGATTTGACCGCCCTTTCGCAAACAGCCCGCAGATCATCAAAACGCTGTTTGCGCCAGGCATAGTTCTGTGCGGCCTCACCGGTCTGCAGCTCCACCAATACGATGAAGTTCTCCACCAGCCGACGGAAGCGATCCGCGCCGCTGTTGATGCCCTGCAGGAAGTTGCGCAGTTCCTGGCTGGTCAGGGTCTCGGCATCGCTGCTGAGCATATCGGAGTAAGCAACCATGTACGTCAGGGGGGTGCGGAATTCATGATTCAGGATCGTCAGAATTTCCCGCTTGATCTGGGAAACCTGGCCATCGTAGCGCTGCCGGATCTGGGCGTGCCGCTTCAGCTTGGCCCGGACGATCACCAGCAGATCGTCCGGATCCATCGGTTTCACGACGTAATCATCCGCGCCCAGCTCCTTGCCCAGCCGGATATCGGCTTTCTCCCCTTTGGCCGTCAGAAAGACAAAAGGAATGTCCACCCATTCGTTCTTCTTGCGGACGGCATCAAAGAATTCATAGCCGTTCATGCGCGGCATCATGATATCCGAAATGATCAGGTCGGGCGGCTTGGGCAGGGATTGGAGCAAATCCAGGCCATCTACCCCATTGGCCGCTGTCAGCACT
>JALSTC010000805.1 GCA_026983935.1 Ardenticatenia bacterium | reverse complement strand
CAGCGGGCAGCTTCACAGCCGCGAAGATGTGGACCTGGCCTTTCTGGCATTGCAGGCCGGGGCACTGGCCGTACTGGAAACGCCGCCGCCGCACACGCACCCCGATTTCGCCAGCCGCCGCAACCATTTTCTGAACACGCTGCGCTCGATGGCCGGGGTGAGTCTGGTGCGCCGCTGGGCGGATACCGGCCCGCTGCCCCCCTCACCGGACGTGCTGGCTCACCTGGCCGAAGAGCCGGAAACCGGGCCGCTGGTGATCGCCATCGGGGCCAGCGCGGGTGGGCCGATGGCCCTGCACAAAATCCTGCATGCGCTGCCAGCCACTCTGCCGGTGCCCGTCGTCATCGTCCAGCACATGGCCGAGGGATTTGTGGATGGGCTGGCCCGCTGGCTGGACGGGGCGACACCGCTGCACGTCATGCAGGCCCGCCACAGCCAGATCGTGGACGGCGGCGAGGTGATCATCGCGCCCGGTGATTCACACCTGACAGTACGGCGGCTGGAACACGGCGTGCAGGCCATCCTGCAGCCGGAGCAGGCCGGGCGGCCATACAGGCCGTCAGTGGATGTGCTGTTCGAATCGGTGGCGGCACACTTCGGGCCGCGGGCAGTCGGCGTACTGCTGACCGGCATGGGCACGGATGGCGCAAGAGGGCTGCTCAAGATGCGCCAGCAGGGGGCACGCACCATTGCCCAGGACGAAAAATCCTGCCTGGTCTACGGCATGCCAGGCGCGGCGGTGGCCATGGGCGCAGCGGAGCAGGTCGTGCCGATCAAGCACATTGCCGCCACACTCTGCGATCTGTTGAGCGTCGTACCGGATAAAGGGGATGCGCTCCCGGGGAGCGGAAATGATTGAAAAACCCAAAAATCCGGTGCGATTCGCGCGATCATGATACACTTGCAATATGAAGGCAGTGCTGGTGAGGTTGAGACATTCTAACGATTCTCTAACCGCAAACCGACCAGCGTAAGGAGTAGAATCATGGCGCTTGAAGTATTATTGGTAGAAGACAGCCGGACTCAGGCGGCGCAGATCAAGGAGACGCTGGAAAGCGTCGGCCTGAAGGTGCGCATCGCCTATGATGGCCCGGATGGTCTGCGTGAGGCGATAGAGAATCCCCCGGCGTTGGTTGTGCTCGATGTCAAGCTGCCGAGCATGGATGGCTTTCAAGTGTGCCGCCGTCTGAAGCGCAACCCGGCCACTCAGGATATCCCGGTGATCATGTTGACCGAAAAAGCCAGCGCCAAAGCAACCATGTCTGGTCTGCATGCCGGGGCCGATGACTATATTCCCAAGGATATTTTCGCCTCCGAACATCTGATCAATACCCTGCATGAACTGGGCGTGCTGGAATAGGGGTTCTAGCCAAAGGAACTGTGCATGTCTCAAGACGATTACACCGTTATTCCGCCAGTGCTGACGGTGAATGTCGAGGATAGCATGGACATCATGATCGCGCGGGATACGGCGCGGCGCGTGGCGTCGCTGCTGGGCTTTGCTCCGGCGTACCGCGCCC
This sequence comes from Ardenticatenia bacterium, assembly GCA_026983935.1. Taxonomy (GTDB): domain Bacteria; phylum Chloroflexota; class Anaerolineae; order Aggregatilineales; family Ch27; genus JALSTC01. Next base: position 4,989 of record JALSTC010000805.1, on the reverse strand, counting down.
AGCTTGCCGGGGCCTCCGGAGCACTGGCCGAACTGGTGCTTAAAACCGGTACCCCCCACGAACTGGATTTCCACGGCGTGCAGGACCGGTCCCGGGTCGGCGTCCGGGTATCCTGTGCGGCTCCCTGGCTGGCGGATGTGGCGGCGAGCAATGTCGTCATGGCGCTGCGGGCCAAACTGGGTGATCTGGTAGACGAGATCGAACTCAAAGGCGACACACCCCCCGTGATCTACCTGATCATGTGGCTGACTTCCCCCCGCAAAATGGAATCCCTGGACGCCAGGGAATCGGACACGCTGACAGAAACATGACCTCAACCGCTGCTGTTCCCGTCCTCGTCTGTGTCGTTGGCGAGCAGCGCTACGCCATCACCGTTGCGGACATCCTGGAAGTGGCGGCGCTGGTGCGCTACACCCCCCTGCCAGATGCGCCCCCGGAAGTTGTGGGGATCGTCAATCGGCACGGGGAGGCCATGCCTCTGCTTGATCTGCGGCGCTGCTTTGGGCTGGAGGCCGGGCCGCTTGACCTGACCACGCTGTTTGTTGTTGTACAGGCAGAAGGGATGACCGCCGGTCTGATCGTGGATGACGTGGAAGGCGTGACCGATCTGCCACCGCAGGTATTTTCGCTGCCGGTGAACAGCGGGCCTTATATTCAGGGCATGACCGTGGTGGCGGAAAAACCGCTGCCGGTGCTGGAAGTATCGGCCCTGCTGCGTGCGTTTGCGCCGTCCGAACTGCCAGATGAGGTAGAAGCATGACCACTCAGGGACTGAAAAAGCGAGAGCGTGTTCTGATCGTCGCCAAAGACGACGACCTGCGCGAGTCGCTGGTGGACACACTGGAAAGCGCCGGCGGTTACATGACCAGCCAGGCGGCCAGCTTCGAGGAAGCACTCAGCGAAATTCTGCTCACCGATTTCGCCCTGATCGTGACCGAAACTGAGCTGCCCGATCTGAGTGGAATGGATCTGCTGGCCGTCGTCGGTGGGCTGCGGCCCGGTGTCTCCGTGATGATGATTGACGACGATCTTTCAGCGAAGTCGGCGGTGGCCGCGTTCCGGCTTGGCGCGGTGGACTATCTCTACAAGCCGGTCAACATGGAATTCATCCTGATGCAGATCGAGCGGGAGATCGCATCCAAGCGGGCGGCGCAGTCCGCCCCGCCCCCGGAGCCGCCCCGGCGAACCACTCCCCGCGACCGCGAACGCCGCCTGAATCCAGGCATGCGTGCGGCGGCGCTGGTGCTGGGCCGCTCTCAGTTCAAGCGCATCACGGTGGAACTGAACCGCCTGCGGACGCATGTGCGGGCCAATTTCGTCGGGCTGGTTGATGCCGACGGCAACATGATCGGTGCGGCGGGCACGCTGGAGGACTACGACCTGACGCTGCTCACCAAAGCGCTGGCCATTGATCACGAAGCAACCAAGTCGCTGGCCACCATTCTGGATGAAAGCCGCTTCCATTCCACCTATTTCGAGGGGGAGCACAGCGGCGTTTACATCATCGAGTTCGGACGGCCCTATCTGGTGTCGCTGGCGGTGATCTGCCCGGTGGATGTCAAACCGGGCATGGTCTGGCTCTACAGCAAGCGGACAGCGGCTGTCATTGACGAAATCATGCAGTCCATCCAGATTCCCCGCGCCGCCCCCCCAATGATACAATCCCCATCTGCGGAGGAGGAAGAGCAGGCCGAGTAGCCGCGCCGCTTCGCTGCGGCGTCAGGAGCCGTCATCCTGCAGGGCGCGGTGCCAGTTACGCGCCGCGGCAACCACCCGTGCGGCTTCCTTCATAACCGCTGCCCCGCCGAGTTCCCGCACAACCGGAGCCAGCGCCGCCAGGTCGCTGAGCAGATGATCGGGGGGACGGTGGCTCAGGCGGGAGAGCGCCTCACACCACAGCGTATAGGCCACCGTCGGTGGATGGATGTCAATCCAATAGGGCACAAGGTGGGTCAGCGCGTCCGCGCGTGCGGACGCCGCGTCGATCTGGCAGGCAGCCAGCAGAGCATCTCGCAGCGCCTGCGATTCGGGCGGCAGCACCGAGGGCAGCTTCTCCGTCACCAGCAGCGGCGCAAAGACCGAAAGGCCGCTGGCCCGGTCGTAATCATCCTCGATCCCGGTCACGGCTTCCAGCACCGCCCGTGCAATTTCCGGCTGGCGTTCTTTGCTGGCCTGCGGCCACAGCATCGCCAGCGCCGTTGCCCGGTCATAGTGATCGGTGACTTCACGGGCCGCTTCCCATGCCTTGTCCAGCAGATCAGGCTGGGAGCTGCCGTGTATCTGCGGCAGCAGGGCGGCCAGGGTGGTCGCCCGGTCGTAGGGATCGGCGATGTCCATCGCCAGGGCAGCGGCTTCCTGGCTCTGCTCCGCAGAAAGATGGGGAGCCAGATTCACCAGTGCCCGTGCCCGGCGGTATTCCACCGTCACCTGCTGCGAATCCGCCAGAATTTCTTCGATCGTTTTGTCCCTGGGCGCCCCTTCCGGCAGGTAGGGCACCAGCGCGATCATGGCGCTGACCCTGTCCAGCGGGTTGGAGAGCATATGCGCATCGGCCAGTGCGTCGGCCAGGAGCTGCTGCCATTCTTCCAGCAGCGGCGCGAGCACAGAAAGCGCACGCACGCGGGGCCGCTCCCTGGGAATCGAGCGGGCGGTGGTCAGGGCGGTGGTCAGGGCGCGGTAGCGCAGGTCGGCAGGCAGGAAAGGCGCGAGATCGGCCAGGGCCAGCACGCGCTCCAACTGACGGGGCAGGGCCAGCGCAACCGCCAGCGCATCCAGCCAGGTGCGCTCTGCCGCTTTGCCCTTCAGGCGGCGGCCAAGCGCCTTCAGGGCCACAAAACGGGCATCCCGCTGGCGGATGTCATGAGCAACGGCCAGCGCGGCGAAGGCCAGGTCTTCTGGCAGCGAGGCGGCCAGATCGGCCAGCAGTTGGGCGCGGACATGCTCATCAGCGATGCTGTTCACAGTGGCCAGCGCTTCCCCCTGCAGGTGACGGGGCAGGCGGGCCTGCAGGCCGACCAGCGCCCTGGCGAGCGCATCACGGTGGTGCATGCCAACGGCCAGCGCCAGTGCACGTTCCAGCAGCGCCGGGAAGGTTTCCTCTCCCTCGGCCATTTCCTCCAGGTGTGGCGCGAATGCGGCCAGAGACTCGGCCCGATCGTGCTCATTGTCAATGGTGGCAATGGCTTCCAGCGCCGCTGCCCGCAGGCGGGGCTGCAGGCGGCTGGGCAGGTAGCGTGCCAGCACGGTTAACGCCCGCGCACGGGCAGCAGGGTCCGGGATGTGGGCGGCCACGGTCAGCGTGCGGTGATGCACCTCCCCCAGCAGATGGGGAGCCAGCGCCCCCAGCGCCCCGGCCTGGCTGTCCGGATTCTGCAGCGTGGCGATGGTATCCAGGATGGCCAGCAGCACGGCAATACGCATGGTGGGCGGCAGGTAGGGAGCCAGCGCCGCCAGGCCGCGCAGCCGCGCCTCCACGTTGGGGATGTGCCCGGCCAGGTCCAGCGCCTCCGCGACAATGCCGCCCGGCAGGTCGCCCTCGGTGGCCATGCGCAGCAGCGGCATCAGCGTGATCAGCAGCCGGACACGCGCCAGCGGCGAGCGGACTTCCAGAGCAGCAGCATAGGCGTCACGAACAGCGGCATGCCGCTTTTCACCGGAAAGATAGGGCGCAAGTGCCAGCAGGGCACGTGCCCGGCTGGAGGAATCGGGCATGGCTGTGATAGTTTCCAGCAGGGCCACGCGCTGCCCGGCTGTCAGGCCCTCGGCCAGCGCCGCCTGCGCAATCACGCCCACCTGAGTCCCCGTCGGGTCGATCTGGCCGCTGTCCGGTCGTCCGGGCAGCGTCGGGGACATGTCCATGGAGTCATGGCGGGCGCTGGCGGCCAGGGCAAACGCGATCTGGCGGCCTATCATCCGCGGGCCGTCATTGATGGCATTCTGCCAGCCAAGATCGATCTCATCCGGCGTCAGGTGAGGCCATGTCTCTACAGTTTCAGGCTGCCCGGCATTCAAGCCGGGCGAATCGGCGGAGACCGCCTCGTCTGACATCAGGGATGTGCTCCTGTCAGGTTCTGGAGCCGGATCGTTCCCGGTTGTACTGCGTGTCGCCATGTGTTGATGTTCCCATTTACAGCCAGCAGCTCGCCGTAGATGCACCGTAGGTGCATTGTAACCCTTTTGCAGAATGGCAAGCAAGCGGGTGGACGGCTGACCGACTCACAGCCCCTGCTCCGGCGTGATGCGGAGCTGATGCGCAGGCGTGAAGAATTCGCGGTAAGTCAGGTAGGCGGCAGTCAGGCCGGTAAACGTATTCGCGCCGACCAGCATGTACATCACGATCAATTGGAGCCGCACTGCCTCAAAGGGCGAGGCCCCTGCCAGAATCATGCCGGTCATCGCGCCGGGCAGCTTGATCAGGCCGACGGTTTTGGTCGTATCCACGATGGGGATCATTGCGCTGCGCAGGGCGTGCCGGAACTGCCGCAGCGAGGCCTGCCGCCCGGTAGCGCCCAGCGCCAGCATGGATTCGACCCGATCGCGCTGGGTGATCAGGTCGTCACTGAGGCGGGACATCACCAATGCGGCGGTGGTCATGGCATTGCCGATGATCATGCCGCCGATGGGGATGATGGCCTGCGGCTCAAAGGCGAAAACGCCCAGCGCCACCAGCACCCCGATCGTCGCTGCCGAGCCAACCCCGATGGCCGCCAGCGCGATCAGCGGGGCATGTGGCGTTTTCGCAGCGCGTTGGGCGGTTGTGCGTGCAGCGATGGTGGTCATCACGGCCAGCAGCAGCACCGTCCACAGTGGGTTGTCCTGCGCGAAGATCAGTTCCAGCACGTAGCCAATGGCGATCAACTGAATGAAACTGCGCACTGTCGCCCAGAACAGGTCTTTTTCCAGATCGGCCCGCTGCCAGCGGGAAACGCCCGCCGCCACAGCGACAAAGACCAGCGCCAGCAGGACGCGGGTCAGATCGTCCAAATTGGT
>JALSTC010000804.1 GCA_026983935.1 Ardenticatenia bacterium | reverse complement strand
ACCGATAAACCCACCCGCACCGGTCACCAGTGCCCTGCTGTTCATCGTGCGATCCTTTTCTGCCCCCTGCACCACTGCGGAAAGGCCCCCGCCCCCCCTCAGATGCCCAGCACCATTTTAGCAATACTCAGGTAAATGAACAGCCCCGTCGCGTCCACCAATGTGCTCATCACCGGCCCGGAAACCACCGTCGGATCGATGCCGATGCGCGTCGCCAGCAGCGGCAGCACCGCCCCCAGGCCATTGGCCCACAGCACAATGGCGAAAATCGCCAGCGAGACGGTCAGCGCCAGTTCTGGCGACGATCCCCACGACAGCGCCCGCAGGTAGGCCACCGAGGCCATTCCCAGGCCCAGCAGCAGCCCAACGCGCAGTTCATGCCACAATGAGCGGAAGGCATCCCCCAGGTCGATATCCCCCACCGCCAGCGCCCGGATGATGGTGCTGGTAGTCTGCGATCCGGCATTGCCGCCCGTACCGATCAACAGCGGCACAAAGAAGGACAGCGCCACAACAGCCTGAAGCTCATCCTCGAAGTGACGCAGCACGGTTCCCGTCAGACTCTCGGTGACAAAGAGCAGCAGCAGCCAGCCAATGCGCTTGCGCATGATCATCCACACGCTGGTGTCCAGATAGGAGCGATCCAGCGGCTCTGCACCGCCCAGCCGCTGAATATCCTCCGTCGCCTCTTCGACCAGCACATCCACCACATCGTCAATGGTGACCACACCCACCAGCCGCTTCTCGGCATCCACCACCGGCAGGGCCAGCAGGTCATAGCGCGACATCAGACGGGCGCATTCTTCCTGGTCCACGCCCTCCGTCACGTAAATCACGTCCGGGTCCATGATGTCGGCGATCAGCGTATCGGGGTCGGCGATGATCAACTGCCGCAGGTTCACCACGCCGCTCAACCGCCCATGCGCATCCACGACGAAAAGGTAGTAGATCGTCTCCGCTTCCGGCTTCCAGGCGCGGATGGCCTCGATGGCCTCGGCAGCGGTCATGCGGCGGCGCAGCGCCAGAAACTCGGAGGTCATCAGGCCGCCAGCGCTGTCATCGGGATGCAGCAGCAGCGGATGGATTTCCTCCGGGTCTTCCAGCCCGGCAAGCACGGCGTGGACCCGCTCCTCCTGGATGTCACCCAGCAGGTCGGCGGCCTCATCCGGCTCCATTTCATCCACGATGGGGATCAGTGCTTCGTCCGGCAGTTCGGAGGCCAGTTCGGCAGCCTCCAGCTCATCCATCTTCTCCAGAATATCGGCGGAATCCTCCGGATTGAGCCGGGGCAGCAGCGCGATCTGCTCCTCTTCGTCAAGCTCGGAAAACACGTCCGCCTGATCCGCCGGGCGCAGCGACTCCAGCATGTCGGCGGCAGCCTGCAGGTCACTGCGGGCCAGCGCCTCACGCACGCGCGCCAGGATATCATCCAGAAACCGGACTTCCATGGCATCACCTCCGGGCATGGGAGCCACCCGGAGGCGTTTCTTTTTCAGCGGGCGATCAGATTGACAGGGGGGAAACAGCCTTCGGGGGCCGTCTATACAGTTGAGGTTGCGCCGGGACTTAACGGGTCCCGACTGTCTGAAGCAGGTCCTTCTTCCATAATGCTCTTATGTTCCCTCTGGGCAAAAGCCCGTGTATTTTGAGCCTGCGACGGACATTTGTCAAGCAATTCTGACGGAGATCGAGTCGGGTGCGATCGTGGACGTACAAACCGGGCAGGGGCACGATTCGTGGCGCTCAAAAGTGGCATCTTCCGGCAGCGGCCCCAGCGCGGCATCCAGCACGGCGCGGGCCACATCATCGGTCAGGCGGTAATAGACCCGCAGCCCATCCCGCCGTGCCGTCACCAGACCGGCCTCCCGCAGTGCCATCAACTGCTGTGAAACATAGGCCTGGCGTTTGCCGAGCACTGCCTCAAAGTGACAGACACAGGTCTCTCCCCGGCGCAGCATATCCAGCATCTGCAGCCGCACCGGGTGCGCCAGGGCTTTGAAGCGGATAGTCAGCGACTCATAATCTGGCATGGGTTCGCTCTCCCTCAGGCTGGGGGCATGACGTTTCAGCGGCGTGTATTCATAGCAGCGGCGCGTGACGCGCCCCCTGCCCCTGCACCACTCCTATTGTACCGCAGCCTGCTCATCCGGCGGCATCACCATCCGCGCCCGCCGTCGCCGGGAGCGCCTCAACGGGGATGCCCTCTTCGATCAGATCAGGTTCCGGCTCCCAGTCGGTCGAGGTCGTGCTGACAAGCTGGGCGATGGAAGCTTCGGTCGCCTCCTGCCCCTGCAGGACGGACGCCTGCCAGAAGGAGCGCTCCTCGCCGAGGATGTCTTCCACGGAATTCACAAAGTCGAGGATGGTCTGCTTATCTTCCTCGGTCTTTTCCGCCTTATCGCCAAGCCTCTTGAGGCCGATGTGATAGGCCGCGATGCGATCTTCCATCTGCAGCAGCGTGCGCATGTGAATGTTGTAGCTCTGCTCGTGTTCACGCAGGCTCAACCAGGCCTGCAGCGCGGTGATCAGCGCCACGGTGACCGCCACGAATTCGCCGTACTCCACCGCCGCCAGGAAGGCCCCCAGCGCCCCGATGAACAGAATCCAGCCCCGGAAGATGCGGGTCTTGCTGTAGTCGGTGCGGATGCGCCGCCGGTAGTAATTGGCCTGGTGGATGGCCCGCCAGTTGATGTAGTCGTGGATGGTCATCGGTGAATAGCCGTCATCCGCCGGATCGTCCACATAGGCCGGGGTGATCAGTGTCTCGCCCGGCTGGTATTCCTCACCCCACAGCGGTGTGACGATGCCCATCTTCTCAAGCCGGGTGCGCTGGTCAAGCACCAGCTTGCGCATACCCTCCAGATCGTCACGGGTCAGCGGCTGCATGCCCATCTTGATGCGCTGCACATAAATCCCCCGGCGGATCGCCTCCGCGACCAGACGGAAGCCGACCCAGGCATTGCCCGATTCAAAGCGGGAAGCAAAGGCCAGCAGCCCCGTGCTCAACAGCGGCAGGATGACCAGCGCCAGCCGGAAGAACATGGCCCGCAGGTCGGGCGCGGCGTTTTCCAGCGCCAGAATCCCGGCAATACTGCCCACAAATACGGCGGTGATCGCCAGAAGCTGCCGCCAGCGGTTGAGGACATTGCTCAGAATCAGCCCGACCCAGTCCAGCGGCGAATTCCCCCTGCGCTCCACATACGGCGCGGTCAGGAAAATATAGCCGAGCAGAATCACCGGCAGCCCGAAAAGCAGCAGGTTCAGCACTTTGTCATAGTTGGAAATCGCCAGCACGGCCAGCAGCGTCGTCAGCCACGTGATGAGGATGATCGACTCGCGGATGCCCCGGTAGCGCTTCTTGAGCGCGCCGGAGCGTTCATCAAAGGCGTTGAAGCGGTGCCAGGCATATTCCAGAACACGGTTGATCGCTTCCTGGCTGGCCGGTGGATCGGTCACTTCAGCCGCCGGGAGTTCGGCGGTGCCGGCTGGAACAGCAGCGGAAACATTCAGGGCAGTCATGGCTTTCTCCCGATCGTGCAGCAGGTCTCATGAATAACAGATGGTGGTTGTAACTACGGCCCCGCCTGCAGGCGGGCTTCACTGCACGAACGGCAGCCAGTGAATAGTATACCGGTTTCCTCCAATTCAGAAAATGCACCGGGCCATGCATTACAATGGGCGTATATCCAGGATCGGAGGCCAGGCGGCCATACACGCCCCGGAATGAATTCCAGGGCTGAGCAGACAAAGTCCAGATGAATCTGGACTCACAGTCCGGTTCAAACCGGACCTGACTCTCCTCAGCCGGAGATTTTCACTCTCCGGTGAAGGGATACGGCCTGCTCACTTCTTTTCGCCACCCAATTATCCCCTCGCCGCAAAAAACGCCTTGACACCATGCCCCCTTTGCCGTATGCTCTTACTAGTAAATCACACATGGCAACGCGATGATCGGGATATGTCCGCACGCTGCCATCCGCCCAGAGAGGGTGCGCCCCGGCTGCAAGCGCACCTGTGGAACAAGCTGCGGATACCCCCCGAGAGCGACCGCCCGAACGGCTGCGGCCCGGTAAGGCGGGACGGCTGGCCCCGTTAACGGCCACAATGAGGCGCTGGCTTGCGCAGGCCGGCGTGAAGTTGGGTGGAACCGCGTGGTCAGTCAAACCTCGCCCCAATCGGGGATGGGGTTTTTTGTTTACATGGCAGCCGAAGAGTCGGATCATCGCGTTCAGGGGTAAGCAGTCTTTCAAGAGGTTGACAGGGGAAATATCATGTATACCGTCAAACGTGTATGGGTGGACGAAACCGAAGAAATACAGGCGGGCAGCATAGACGTGCTGGCCGAGATGGAAGATGGATCACTGTGGATGGCCCGCTTTGTGACCATCCCCTACCTGCTGGAGCAGATGGACTACAGTCGTGAGGTCAGCGAAATCCTGCCCGATACACCGGACGTGCGTTACACGACCGTGGAAACGGCACACGTTATTGTCGATCAGCTTGATCGCAATATCATCGAAGACGTGATCGACAACCTGCTGGCACTGGATGTCTTCGAGAGCATGTTCGCGCCCGTTCCAGAGGAAGAGCTGCGGCAGCTTGTCGCCCTCAGCGGAAAAGCTGCCGGTTAAAGGAAACCCGCCATGACCGATGATGATACCGGTACTACGATCAGGCCAGGCATAAGCCCCCGGTAAAGGCCCCCTGCGAGGGTCCCTGCCATGCCGGAGCAGCCGTGAGGCCACCGGACGTGCTATCAAGTGGCAGGGCAACGCGCAGGATGTCTTTGCCCCACCGCACAGACTCACCAACATATACTGCAATCTGACGCATCCGGCAGTCTGATCCTGCCGGATGCTACAAACCAGGAATCACAGCAGAGGACAATAATGGAACGCTATCAGGACTCAAAACTCTACCGCATCCGCCACTCGGCGGCGCACATCATGGCGCAGGCCGTGCTGGAGCGCTTCCCCGATGCGCAGATCGCCATTGGCCCGCCCATCGAAGACGGCTTCTACTATGACTTCGAGCTGCCGCGCCCACTCACACAGGAAGACCTGGAAGCCATCGAAAAGCGAATGCGCGAGATCATCAAAGAAGGCCATCCCTTCATCCGTAAGGAAGTCAGCGCGGACGAGGCCCGCAGGCTCTTCAAGAACCAGAAGTACAAGCTGGAGCTGATTGACGGCCTGGAAGCGGGCGGCTATGACGAATACGGCAACCCGATTGAGGAAAAGCCGGTCATCTCGACGTACACGCAGGACAAGTTCGAGGACCTCTGCCGGGGGCCGCACGTCGAGAACACGCGCGAGATCAACCCGGACGCGATCAGCATCACCTTCCGCGAACCCGCCGGGGCCTACTGGCGCGGTGATGAGCACCGCGAGATGCTCACACGCATCTACGGCACGGCCTGGGAGACGGCCACAGAGCTGGAAGAATACCTGGAGCGGCTGGAAGAAGCCAAGAAGCGCGATCACCGTGTTCTGGGCCAGAAGCTCGGCCTGTTCGTGATCGATCCGCTGGTCGGCAAAGGGCTGCCACTCTGGAAGCCGAAGGGCGCGATCGTACGGGAAGTGCTGGTGGATTTCATGCGGGAAGCGCAGCGCGAGGCCGGCTACCTGCCCGTCGTCACGCCGCATATCGGCAGGCTGGACCTCTACCGCACGTCGGGGCACTATCCCTACTACAAGGACAGCCAGTTCCCGCCGATCGAAATGGACGACGACGAGTTCCTGCTCAAGCCGATGAACTGCCCGCACCACTGCATGATCTACAAGAGCGAGATGCGCTCCTACCGTGACCTGCCGCTGCGGCTGGCCGAATTCGGCACGGTGTACCGCTACGAAAAAAGCGGCGAGCTGACCGGCCTGACGCGCGTGCGCGGCTTCACGCAGGATGACGCCCATCTCTTCGTCACGCCGGAGCAGCTTCTGGATGAATTCATGGGCGTGGCCGAATTGATCAAGTACGTGTTCGGCACGCTGGGTATGAGCGACTTCCGCGTGCGCGTCGGGACCCGTGACCCCAATTCGGATAAGTACGTGGGCAGCCCGGAAGTGTGGGAGCAGGCGACAAACGCGATCATCGAGGCCTGTAAGCATATGGGCCTGGACTACTCCGTCGAAGCGGGCGAAGCGGCCTTCTACGGCCCTAAGCTGGACTTCATCATCAAGGATGTGCTCAAGCGCGAGTGGCAGCTTGGCACGGTGCAGGTGGACTACAACCTGCCGGAGCGCTTCGATCTGGAATACATCGGCGCGGACGGCCAGCCGCACCGTCCGGTCATGATCCACCGCGCGCCGTTTGGCTCGCTGGAGCGCTTCATGGGCATCCTGATCGAGCACTTCGCGGGCGCGTTCCCGGCGTGGCTGGCCCCGGTGCAGGTCGTACTGATCCCGATCGCCGACCGCCACGTCGAATATGCGCAGGGCATCGCCCGCCAGTTGAAGGGGGCGGGATTCCGGGCGGAAGTGGACGACTCCGCCAACCGCATGAACAACAAAATCCGGCTGGCA
>JALSTC010000803.1 GCA_026983935.1 Ardenticatenia bacterium | reverse complement strand
GCTGGTGTGACGCTGCCGACATTGACGCCAACAGCGACGCGACCGACAGCGACAGCAACTTTCCCGCCGACGCCAACGCCCACGGCTACCATGACCGAGACACCATCGCCAACGGTGACGCGCACGCCCACGGCCACGCGCACCCCTACAAGCACTGATACTTCAACTCTGACGTCCACACCTACGCTGACAGGTACGCCGACAGCGACGGCCACACGGACGCCTACCCTGACCCGAACGCCAAGCGCCACTGCAACGCCTTCAAGTACGCCGAGCATTACGCGCGCGCCATCGCGTACGCTGACGCCGACGGCGACGTATACAGCTTCGGCAACTGCGTTCCCGACCAACACGCCCACACAGACACCGACATTCACACCAAGCGCAACACATACGCCGCGCCGCACGCCGCATGAATACCCCGACTGATTGACGCGCATCGTCTCATTTGTTGTTGTGCTGTTGTTAAGAGCAACCGCCCGACTTGTGATGACGTCGGGCGGTTCATTTCATATGTGTGACTTGACGGCTGTGGTGTGTTTACTTGGGCATGTCGCGAACGGCAGCGTATGCCGGGCGCGGCCCCGATGGCCCGATCAACGACCACAGACACTGCTCAGAATCGGCCCCTGCTGCCTCACAGAAATTGAGATTCCAGAGGAACATTGGTCCGACATAGTTGAGATCGCGTCCAAGCTGGTAGCCCCGTGTGATGTAGGCTGCCTGCTCATTGAGGTCAGTGTAAGTCACGAATTCGTAACCGGCAGGCGGAGGATTCCCGGTGTCGGCATTTGTGCCCCAGCCAAACTCCGTTGGCCAGATGAACGTGTTCGAGTCACCATTGGCGACCATGATATTGCGGTAGTCACGGAGCGTCTCCAGGAAGAAGAAGCTGGGATGATCATCATGGGTCAGCACGCCGGCGGTGTTGTTGCAGCACAGGCTGTCCGGTGGATTGGCCCAGCCATTGGGATGCGCGCCCAGAGCGTCTGAATACTGAGCCATGCCGTTGGCATACATAGCCCGCAGATAAACACGATCATCAATGGCGTTGACTCCGTCATTAAAGCCGGTGGGGGCAAGACCACCCGCGACCACGATTGCTGCCGGGTCCGCGGCCTTAATGGCATTGTAGGCCAGGCGTAGCATCTCGACGTAGGAGGCTGCACTGATGGGATGGGATGCGCTGTTCCACTCGCGGCGCAGATTTTGCTCGTTCCAGATTTCATATGCATCCACACGGCCACGGTACCGTTCGGCCAGCGCGCCGACGAAATTCGCGTAGTCCTGGAAATTGGCTGGCGGCCCATCCTCATCCGTACTGTCACGGGCCCAGGCAGGGGCCTTCACCACGCTGAGCAGAATGTTTACCCCGGCGGTGTCCATGGTATTGACGAGTTCGTCAAGAGCCGTCCAGTTGATGTTGCCCTGTGTTGGCTCGTAGGCTTTCCACTCAATCTGCTGTTTGACCCAGGTCATGCCGAGTTCGCCGACTTCAGCCATAACAGCGGCCTGATTCTGGTTGGGCAGATGGATCTGGATGCCGTATGCGAACGGCACATTGGGCGCAGTGCTGGGTGGTGTCGTTGTCTCTTCACCTGGCACAGGTGCGGGGGTGGGAGCCGTCTCAGGTGCTTCGCCGCCCGCGCCGGGTACAGTCAACCGCTGCCCGACAAAAATCAGATTGGGATTGGCAATATTATTCAGGGCGACCAGGTTGCTGACTGTTGTGCCATAGCGCAGTGCAATGCGATACAGGTTTTCTCCAGGGGCTACAACGTGGACGCTCGTGGTGGGGGCTGGTGATGGTGCTTCGCCAGTGGGTGCTTCTGTCGGCGTTTCGCCTGTGCCCGTTCCGGTGCCGGGAATCGTCAGCGTCTGCCCGGCAAAGATCAGATTCGGGTTGACAATACCATTGGCCTGCACCAGGGCATCTACCGTCGTGCCGTAGCGTAATGAGATGCGATAAAGATTCTCCCCCCGCTGGACGACGTGAGTGGTTTCTCCTCCCTGTGCATTGGCGCTCACCCCGCCCAGAAGCAGAGCCACGGCCAGCGCCAGTGTGATGGCGAGTGCTCGTCGCATGTTTTTCCTCCTGTAGTAGCGATCTCACCTGCGTCATGATATAACGATTATGATTCTAACGCCACTGCAATGCGCTTCTGGATAAACAGTATGCTAGCAGACTCTCTGTGTGGGAGATAAAGGAGTATCGGGGTGAAAAAACGCTGGCAATGGATTGGTGCAGGGCTGCTGCTTTTGCTGTACATGACCGGGGTGGTCATACCGGCACAGGCGCAAAGCCGTTCTCTGTACTGGCGGCGGTGGGATGTATCCATTGATTCGATTGACACACGCGCCAACAGCTTTGATGTTGCGGAAATACATGATATCCAGTTCACCAGCGGCCTGTTTCGCTTTGGGTTTCGATCCATTCCGCTCGATCGTGTTGAACGGTTGGAGAACGTTCGGGTGCGCGAAGGGGAAACTTACCTGACACCGGAGTGCACTCAGCGGGCCGGGACGTACTGCGTCACGGTCGAGAACAATGAGCTGCAGCTTGTGTACTATTTCCTGCGTCCCGCGCAAAATGAACGCCGCGTTTTTGTCATTGAGTACACGGTGGTGGGGGGACTGCGCTCCTATGAAGACGGCGATCAGCTTGATTGGTTTGCCATTGCTCCTGATCACTCTTTTCCCATTGCGAACGCGACGGTGACCGTGCGTATGCCTCCGGGGTATGCACCCCGTGAAGGGGTCGATCCTGTTGTCTCGTATGGCGCTCCGACCACGGTTACTGTGCAGGGCGACCTGGTGACATTCACGGCTCCGAAGCAGATCGGTGCGAGCGAGGCTCTGGAGATCCGGGTGCAGTATCCCCACGATCCAGAGGGGCGTGTGGCTTCCTGGCAGGCGGAGTTTGATCGCCAGGCGGCATATGAGAACAATGTGCGTCCCTGGCTGAACCTGCTGCTGGGTGGTGCTGCGCTGCTGCTGCTGGTGCTGGGGCCGCTGGGTGTCTACTACCTGTGGTATAGCAGGGGACGTGACCCGGAAGTCGGGATTGTGCCGGAATATCTGTCCGAGCCGCCGTCCGACCTGCCACCGGCCATCGCCGGGACGCTTGTAGACGAAAAGGCCGATTTGCAGGATATCATGTCTACTCTGCTTGATCTGGCGAAGCGCGGTTATCTGGTCATCGAGGAAGACCGCACGGAAGGCTTTTTCGGAATCGGTGCATCAACAACATTCACGTTTAAGAGAACAGACAAATCCGACAGCGATCTGCGCGGATTCGAAAAGCTCATGCTGCGGAAGGTGTTTCGTGGCAAAAATACACGCACCCTCGATTCCTTGAAGAACAAGTTCTATCGAGCCATCCCGCAAATACAGGAAGCGCTCTATAAAGAAGTGGTGCGCGAGGGTTTTTTCCGGGCCAGCCCTGACGATGTGCGCAAGATGTGGTCGGGGGTAGGGGTAGCGCTGATGATCATTGCGGTCGTGCTTGGTGTGTTCGCTATGACCGCTGTGGATTTCGCGGAGGCGCTGATCTGCGTGCCGATCTCACTGGGTGTGGTGGCTGTTGCTCTGCTGATTGCGGCGGGGCGGATGCCCGCCAAAACGGCAAAAGGTGCAGAAGAAGCGGCAAAGTGGAAGGCGTTTCGTCAGTATCTGCGCAATATTCGCAAGTACACAGACCTGGAACAGGCTACCGATTTGTTCAATGAATATCTCCCCTATGCAGTTGCGTTTGGTCTGGAGCGAACGTGGGTCAACACCTTCAGCCGTGTGCCTGCGACGCCTATACCATACTGGTACTATCCGGTCTACAGGGGCGGCCCCTGGCGCGGTGGTTATCGGCGTGGACAGCCGATGGTGGACATGCGCAGCCCGGATATTCACAGCCAGCTTGCGCGTCCCGGCATGTCGTTAGATGGCATGGCCGGAGGGATGTTCGGCAGCCTGAATGATATGTCCAACGGCCTTTTTAGTATGCTCGACAGCGCTTCTCGCACGTTCAGCAGCCGACCGGCCTCTTCCGGGTCAAGTGGTAGTTGGAGCGGCGGTGGCGGCGGTTGGTCAGGTGGATTCAGTGGTGGCGGCGGCGGTGGCGGCGGTGGCAGCGCAGGATTTGGATAGCCTTGATTGCAGCAACGAAGGGCCGCGCTGTGCGTATTAGAATGTAGCAAGGAGAGAGTCGCTGTGGGCAGTGGCCGTGTGGTAGGGATTGTGCTGGTGATCGTTGGTGTCGTGGTGGCTGTGCTGGCAGGGGCGCTGCTGTTCAGCGGCGTTAGTAGTGGCAGTCTGACCGTTTCTGGTGCGATATTGGGTTTTGCCCTGGCGTTTCTGGTGCTGGTGGCCCCACTGATCGGCTTTGGTGTGTTCATGCTGGTGAAGAGCGGCGAAGAGGCTGCTGATCGCGCCCACGCAGCCAGGCAGCGCAGGCTGCTTGATATTGTGCGCAGTCGGGGACAGGTGGACATTGCCGACCTTGCAGTCGAAATGCAAATGAATCGCGATGAACTGCGTGCCATGATTCATGAACTGGTGGGATTGCAGGTATTCAGCGGCTATATCAATTGGGACAAAGGAACGTTGTATTCCGCAGAAGCCAGCCATTTGCGGGAACTGAAGAAGTGTGAGAACTGCGGCGGAGAGATCGAATTGAAGGGTAAGGGGGTGTTGGAGTGCCGCTTTTGTGGCACTGAATACTTTGTGAGTTGATCGGGTTTCGATTGTTCATTTTCTGGCTCTATTGTATGCTGGAGCCGGTTTGCTTTTTTCACAAGGAGTGGTTTCATGGGGAACGACCTGTATGATCGCATTGTCAGCCAGCGCGGTTCGTGGGAAGACCTGCTGACGCGCATTCCACTTCTGGGGGACAACATTGAAGACTATTTCAATATGTCTGCCCAGCGTGATGCCGATCGGATCATTCGCGAGCATATTGCCGGTAAACTGCGCGAGCAGCTCACCCGGATGGCGCAGATCGAGAAAACGATCCTGGACAACGGCGGGCTGCGGTATATGAGCAAAACCCGCTCGGCGAAGACCAGGCTGCAAACGCTGGCCGATCGCATCGGAACGGCTGCCCCAGGATACGCCTTCACCGGGGCGCTGCATGTCGGACAGGAGGAACTTTTCCAGATTTATGCCTTTGACGAGGCGATGCTGCGCTATGTCGATCAGGTGCGCGAGGCAATGGATGGTTTGCAGCAGGCAGCGGTGGCTAACGAAGGCATTGATGAGGCGATTGGTGCGCTGGAGGCCGTGGTTGCAGAGGCAGACAGTGCATTTGGCATGCGTCAGAATATACTTGCTGGTCTGAGCGGTGAGTAGTATTCGGCAGTAGATCGGTGTGGCAATGACTGTAGAACCCACGGGGTTATTGAGGAGACGGATACATGGCACGCATTATTGATGTTATCTCCCATCCGAATGTGATGGATGATGAGCTGATCTACCGGGAGCCTCAGGAAGGTGGCGGCGATTGGCGTATGGGGTCGCAGGTGATTGTCCAGGAAAGCCAGGCCGCCGTATTTGTGCGGCAGGGCGAAGTGCTTGACACGCTCGGCCCTGGAAATCACACGCTTTCTACGGCTAACCTGCCTTTGCTTTCCGGCCTGATCGGCATGGTCACCAGCGGGCGGAATCCTTTCACGGCAGACCTCTATTTTGTGAACCTGAAGGACCTGCCGCAGGTGGGGTGGGGCACCAATCCACCGATTGTGCTGGAGACACCGGGCAAAGGATTTGGCGTGGCGCTGCTGGTGACGCACGGCGTCATTGACATCGGCATTGACGATCCGGTGCGTTTTGTTCGACAGTATGGCATCGGCAAGCCCATTCTTCGCCTGCGCGACATCAAGGATCGTATCCAGACGATGCTGCTCGGTGAAATTGGGACGCTGCTTTCGCAGTCGGGCGCACAGAGCATCCCGGAGGCCAACCAGTTGTTGAATGACCTGGAAGGGGCAATGCTGGCACGGCTGAATGAGCAGTTCGCCAGCATCGGGATGCGCATCAAAGCGTTCGAGGCAAAGCCTTTCACAGCGAAGGAAGCCACGCTCGATGAACTGCAGAACTATATTGACATCGAGACCTACGAACGTATCCGCCGCCTGAATGTTGCCCAGGCTGCCGCAGAAAATCCCGGGATGGGCGGCGGGCTGGCAAGTGCCGGTGTGGGGCTGGGAGTCGGCCAGAGCATTGGTGCCACAATGAACCCGGATCAGGCGGCCATGCAGCAGCAGCTTCAGCAGCAGCAGATGATGATGCAGCAGATGATGATGCAGATGATGCAGAATATGCAGCAGCCGGGGGCGGCTGCCCCTGCATCTGCGCCGCAGGCTCCGGCGACGCCCAGCACACCTGAGGAGATTCAGGCCATGCTGGACAACCTGGATTTGCGCTTTGCCAATGGGGAAATCAGTGAGGAAACTTACAATAACCTCAGGAGCCGTTGGGAGGAGCGTTTGCGCGGCATGACAGGCGGCTAGAGTTAGCGTGTTTCGTGGGTAAAAGAACCCCGCATCGG
>JALSTC010000802.1 GCA_026983935.1 Ardenticatenia bacterium | reverse complement strand
CTGCCCTGGGGGGCGACTCTTGTCCTGGTGACGGCCTATCTTAACGAGGCGATCCGGGCTTCCATCCTGCGTCTGCGTGACAGCGGCCGCCGTCAGGTGCTGATCATGCTGGGCAAAGAAGCGCCAGCGGGCATCCCCGGTGTGCTGACTCATCACCTTCCGATAGTAAGTGAACCGCCGCCCGAACCGATCACGGATGACGACGAAGCGCAGTTGACCCCGCGTCAGCGCTTTCTGCGGGAACGTGCCCGCCAGGAGGGGCGGTCGTGAACCTCCTGCTGCGCCTGCATGATCCCGCGCTGCCGCATTCCCGGCTGAGCCTGCGCCAGGAAATCACCTATATGCTGGTGGCGGTGATGGAGGCATTGTGGATTGCGCCCTGGTTTGCGGTGTTCATTCCTTCGGCGCACAGTATGCCGTCTTATACGCTGATGCTGTATGTCGTGGGGAATATCCTGGCTGCACTGTGGCTGGTGCGGCTGCTGGATGCCTGGGGCATGTGGGAAAATCTGCGGCAGTTGCTGTTCCTGGCGGGGGTGGCGCTGACCGTCATGCTGTCGGTCGGCACGATTTTTCCCCCGCAGTATCAGGAGCTTTTCCTGCCGCTGCGCAATGATGCTTTTGCCCCGATTCGCCAGATCACGTTCCCGCCATTCCTGCCTGTGCTGGTGCTTGTCAGCTTTGTCTGGTGGCGCGGCCTGCGTCTTTCCATGGTGCCGCCGACGGCTGTTCGTGTGGCTTTTGGCATTCGGCTGGGGATTCTGTTCTTCATCGGCGCGGCACTGATGCCGGATGCGCAGCAGATGGTACTGGCTGCGCTGCCGGCTTTCTTTTTCTTCGGGCTGCTGGCCGTTAGCATGGCGCGGGCGATGTCTCTGCGGGAAATCTGGGGGGAGCCGCTTTCATTTGGGCCGCGCTGGACCGGGGCAATGGTGCTTGCTGCGGGCGCGGTCACGATGGGTGGGTTTCTGATCGCTGCAATGTTAAGCGGTCTGGACGCAGAACAGATCAACAGCGTTGTCCAGCCGCTGATCACGCTGTTCCTGCTGGCTTTTGTCCTGCTGATGCTCCCGATCTTTTTGATTCTAGAGCCGATCCTGCGGGCGCTGATAGAGGCACTGAGCAGCTTTGGGCCGCTGGAGAATGTTTTGCAGGTGCCCGATGTCAGTTCGGCGGTTGAGCAGGGCCAGCAGCCGGATACCGGCCCGCTTGCCCAGATGATGCGGCAGGTGGAGCACCTTATCAACCAGCTTGGGGGATTGCAAACCTGTGTCGGCGTCTTTATTGTGCTTCTGGTTGTGGCTGCCGTCCTGCTGACACTGCGTCGGCGGCAGCGGGCTTCCCTGCCGCTGGATGAAGAGCGCGAAGACCTGGAAAGCGACGCGCTGGGCGGCCTGCGGGACATGTTCCGGCGCGGGTTGGGGGCGCTGAATGATGCATTGAAATCGGTGGGCCAGTTTGGACTGGGGCGCGATCTGTTCGCGGCGCTGACCGTCCGCCGGGTTTATACCCAGATGGCGGCGCTGGCCGCCCGGCGCGGCTATCCCCGCACGCCATCCGAGACGCCGTATGAATACCAGCAAACACTTGCCCACGCATTCCCTGAGGGTGGGGCGGAGGTAGCGCTGATTACCGAGGCTTATGTACGTGTGCGATATGGCGAAGTTCCGGAGAGCGCGGAGGCGCTGCAGGCTGTTGTTGATGCCTGGCAGCAGTTGAAGGCCTCTCCCGCGCCCCCCTAACTTTCCGCTGCCGCCAGATCATTCAGCCTTGTGATGACATCCGGCAGGAAGGGATAGCTGTAAATCTCACCCCACAGCCGCACCCATTCATACTCGCGCAGGGCATCGTCTATGTTGCCCTGTGCCTCCTCGATGCGCCCGCGCCAGTAGTGCCTCGATCCGGTTTCCTGCAGTTGCAGTGCCCGTTCGATATCTGTCTGTGCATCGTTGTAGCGTTCCTGCGCAAAGTATATCCGTGCGCGGTATTCGTAGGCTACGGCTTTCAGATCGTCTGGCAGCGTTTCCGGGAAGTTGCCTCCCAGAATGTCCAGCGCATCTTGAAGCGCTGCTTCAAGGGCATCGGGATCACGCGGGTTGGCGCTATCCACCAGGGCGCGGGCTTTCAGTAGTTTCAGGTCATTGCGCCCCGGCATTTCTTCCAGCAGCACATCCGCGTCTTCAATGGCCTCGCGGAAGCGGCCAGCGCGATACGCGGCCTGTGCGCGCCCTTCCCGTGCAGGGATGAAGGTCTCGTTTATGCTGAGTACGGTATCATAGTCTGCATAGGCCAGTGAAAACTGGTTGCGCTGCATATACAGTGCAGCACGGCCCATGTAGGCCTCAATCTGTTCGGGCAGTGGTTCTTCAGTGTTCACCGCCCGACTGTAGGCCTCGATTGCCAGATCAATGTTGCCTTCCAGCGTGCGGGCATTGCCAAGCAGCGTCCAGCCGCGAATGCTGCCGGGATAGATGAACAGGTAGTTCTGCAGATGCAGCACTGCCAGCCCGTAATCGCCGCGTGCGATGTCTGCACGTGCCTGGAGCAGGTAGGCATCCTCGGCGGTCGGATCAATGTAAAGCGCGACGGCGGCATCCTGCTGTGCTTCGGCGGGCTGGTCACGGAGCAGGTTAAGTTCACCCTGCAGAATCCACAGGTTGGCGTCGCCGGGATTGCGGGACAGGCCGGCTTCGATGGCTTCTCCGGCGGCCTGATAGTCCTCCGCATTCATGGCGTTCTTCGCCAGCACGACATAGGGCAGCGGCAGGTTTGGGTCCCCTTCGATGGCCAGTTCGGCCTCGCCGTTGGAGGCTTCCGTATCCCCTATAGCCGCGTAGACGTAGGCCAGCCCGGCATGGATCAGCGGATCGTCACTGTTCTGCTCTTCCAGGCGGGTCAGCGCCTCCTCCAGCACACGCTCGGCACGATCGGTGTCTCCAAGCTCGGTCAGGGCAATGGCTTCGTAATAGTAGGGATTGGGATCAAAGCTGAACTCGGTGTTTTCTCGCTCAGCGGAAAGCGTCGGCAGAACATCCGCATAATCGCCGCGATCCATGGCAGCGATCGCTTCCAGCAGCGGTCTGCTGCTGATGCGCGGATAAACCGGCGTGGGCGTCATTTCTGCAAAGAGATCGCCCTGTGGCAGTGTTGGGTCAAAGGTCGGGCTTGGCGTGTAGGTCAGGGCCGGGGTGGGGGAAGGCGTTGGCGTGAAACCCGGTGTTGGCGTTGCGGTGTTGGTCGGCGTGTGGCTGGGCGTCCAGGTTGGCGCGAAGGCGATGGCATCGGGGCGGGTGCTGATGAACAGTGCACCGCCAGCCAGCAGGCAGACGATCAGGAGCACCGGCATGACGCGCACGGTCAGGGTGAGCAGAATCGCCGCCCGTTCACCGGCCCGGTTTCGTGTTTTGTGTGTCCACTTCAGGTCAGCGTAGGGGTCCGGCTGCTGCATGACTCGCGGCAGTATCGATTCCAGTGCAGCCTGCGCGGCGGCGATTTTCTCCGGGTCTGGCTGTGGGATGGCGCTTTTGGCTGCTGCTGGTTCTTCCGGCGTGGCGCTCACACCGAGGGCACGCAGACCCTTGAGCGCCATTTCATTCTCCGGATTGATTTGCAGCAACTGCCGCAGGCAGAATATCTGCTCTTTTTTGTCTTTGGCGACGCTGCTCAACCATAGCCATGCCGTCTCATTGCCGGGATCGAGGCGAATGGCGTTCTGCAGGAGCTGCCGCGCTTCTGATTTCTGCCCGGCTTTGGCGGCAGCGATGCCCTGCCGCAGATATTGAAGGGCTTGATCCTGGGACATGGCGTATTATCCATAAAATGATCATGACGGATCAGATGGTGCTGTCATTGTACAACAAGACCTGCTTAACCAACAATCGCCCCGTGCCTGCGCTTCACGCTAATCCGGCTGTTCCTCCCCGACGGTCACCCCTGCCAGCGTCTCCAGTACGGTGATCACCGCGCTGTTATCCAGTTCGCCGTTTCCTGCCGCCAGCATAGCCCGGTAAAGCTGCTGGATGATCGCGGTGACCGGCAGCGGAACGCCGTAGGCATTGCCGGTGTCCAACACAATGTTGAGGTCTTTGTGCTGCATATAGGCTTTGAATCCCGGCCCCAGTTCCCGGCGGAAGATGCGGGCCGGTTTGTGATCGAGCGCCCAGCATTGGGCCGCTCCCCGGCTGATGGCCTGCACCACGCGCTCCGGGTCTACGCCGCTTTTCTGCGCCAGGACGAGGGCTTCGGCCATCCCGGCCATCTGCGCGCCGACGATGATCTGATTGGCGGCTTTTGCCACCTGACCCGCGCCGCTCTTGCCGATGTATGTGATGGTCTTGCCCATTGCCTGAAACATGGGCAGCACGGCGTTGAATGCATCCTCCGGGCCGCCGACCATGATCGTCAGCGTGCCCTGCTGCGCGCCGATGTCGCCGCCGCTGACAGGCGCATCCAGTGCCGGGACGCCCACTTTGCCCAGTTCTGTCGCAATGTGGCGGGCGGTTTCAGGCTTGATCGTGCTGTTGTCCACGAAGATCAGCCCCTCATGCGCCCCGGCGATCACCCCGTCCGGCCCCAGGGCCACATGTTCCACATCCGGCGAATCGGGCAGGTTGGTGAAGACCACATCCACCTGCGCGGCAACTTCCTGCGGCGAATAGGCGGCGACGGCGCCTTCTGCTGTAAGCTGCTCCACGATGGCGCGGCTGCGATTGTGCACGACCAGCTTATAACCGGCTTTCATCAAGTTGCGGGCCATTGGCGCACCCATGATGCCCAGACCGATGTATCCAATCGTTTGCATCTGGTATCTCTCCTTGGAAGATAGCGACCAGCTTCTTTCACGCTGGCTATTGTATCGTGAGTTCAAAGACGCTGGCGACAATTTGCACAAATGGCCTCGTTTATTGCGCCGTTGACAGGCTGGCGGGACTGCGTGTACATTCACAATTTATCTGAAGTGTGTTCGCACGCTTGACGCTGCCCATATCACTACTGTGCGCCGAATGTCAGGAGAAAACGACCGTGTCTGTAGTACCGCCTTCATTTGCCGTACCCGATCCGAATCTGATCCCGGTTCACGACTATCCATCTCAGCAGGCAACCATCCCGGCATCTCGTATGTTTTTGATCAAGAAAGGACTGAATGCCTATCGAGAGAAAATTGGCGGGGAACATGTCGAGACGTATGATGCCAGTCAGGGCGACGGCGGCAAGAGCCTGCCCGGCGTCCCCGGCGATATTCTCGATCGTGCTCATGCCCTGCAGCGGGAGCACGGCACTGGCTATGACTCGCCGCATGGCTCGCCCCGCTTCTGGCAGGCCGTTGCCGGGCACTACTGGGCGCTTGATCCGTCCACTGGCTGGGGGCCGGAGAATGTGGCCATGGTGCAGGGTGGGCGGGATGGCCTGATCAAGGCCTACCAGGCGATGGTGCGGCTGGGCACGGGCCGCGTTGGAGATGTCCTGCTGACCTCTGCCGTGCCCTGGATCAGCTATAACTGGGGTCCATATGCCGTCGGGATGAACGTGCTGCGCGCGCCCGGTGACCCGGCGGACGGCTGGCGCATCACCCCGGAGGGTGTGGCCGAAAGCGTGGCGTTTTGCCAGCGGCAGGGTGGACGCCGCATCGCCGGGCTGGTCATCACTTCTCCCGATAACCCGACCGGGCGTACAATGTCGCTGGACGATCAGATCGCACTGGCCCGCGTGGCTTTTGAGAATAACATTCCCTTTGTGCTGTTCGACTGGATCTATCACTGGGTCACCAGCGGAAAGCCGCATAACATCAATGATGTGCTGCTGGCTTTCTCCCCGGAGGAGCGTAAGCGCCTGATCTTCCTGGACGGCCTGACCAAGAGCCTGGGAGCCAGCAATATCCGCAGCGCCCATGTGTTGGCCGATAAAGACGTTATCAAGTTCATTGCCAGCCAGGCCTCACATGGTGTGATTCCAAGCTACTATGCCCAGGCGGTCGCCATCGCCGCTTACGAAATGGGATACGGCAAGGCGTGTGCGCCGATTGCTGGCCCGACTGCAGAAAGCCGTGTAGTGCTGCGGGAATTTCTCAGCGAGAATGGCTTTGAATTTGTGATCGGTGACGGGTATTATGCCTTTGTCAACTGTACGCCGTGGCTTGAAGCAGGCGGCTTCGCCGATACAGGGGCGCTGGGTACGTATCTTGCCGAAGAGCATGGTATCGCTGTTGTGCCCGGCGTTTACTTCAGCGCGGCAGGGGCACAGTGGATTCGCTTTAGCTATGCCCTGCCACCGGAGCGCACGCGCAAGGCGGCGGAGCGCTTCCTGCAGGGGCTGAATGCGCTGCTGTAGGCGGCTGTGTGGCGGATAACATATCGGGGCGGTCGTCGGTCGGACGCCCCGTTTTGATTCTGACAGGCAGCCTTGCCCCGTATGGTAGACTATAAAGAGCAGGTCTACCTGAGGGGGGAAGTGTGGGAATCCATACGGCAACACTGAGTGTGCAAACTCAGGGCAATGCGCAGATGGTTGATGTCACCGATGAGGTGGCGCAGGTAGTGCGGGA
>JALSTC010000801.1 GCA_026983935.1 Ardenticatenia bacterium | reverse complement strand
GTTAGCGCCGCCGTGCAGCGGGCCTTTGAGGGCGCTGATGCCGGCCACGACCGTCGAGTACATATCCGACAGCGTAGACTGCACGACCAGCGAGGCAAACGTGGAGGCATTGCAGCCGTGATCGGCGTGCGTGATCAGGATCACATCCATGATCTTGGCGGAAAGCTCATCCGGCTCTTCCCCAAACAGCATATACAGGAAGTTGGTGGCATGGGGCAGATCGGAACGCGGCTGAATCGGCTCCAGCCCCTGGCGCACGCGGCCAATGGCTGCACCGATGGTTGCCATGCGGGAGGTGAGTTTGATCGCGGCGCGCTCCAGCGCTTCGGGGGTATCCTCTTCTGCCTCGTCATCAAACGCGGCGGCCATCGAAACCGCCGTGCGCAGCACCGCCATCGGATGGACATTGTAGCCCTGCGCCATATCCTCGATCAGTTCGTAAACTTCATCGGGAATGTCGCGGTACTGCACCATGCGCTGCTTGAAGAGTGCCAGCTCATCTTCCGTCGGCAGGTGGTCATAAAGCAGCAAAAAGGCCGTCTCCTCAAAGGTGGAGTGGGCGGCCAGGTCTTGAATAGAATATCCGTGATAGTAGAGCTTGCCCTCCTGCCCATTGACATAGCTCTTTGTCGTTTCACGCGCGACGACGCCTTCCATGCCGCGTGCGAATTCCACCTCACCCGGCTTGGCAACAAGCTTGAACTCGGACATACCAGGCTCCTTTTGTGAAAAATAGAACGATTAAAAGCGACCGTTCGATGCAGCTCTGCCCGTGAATCTTCAGTGCCGATAGAAAAATCCGGCTGCAATGCGGGCGGCCTCAGTAGCTGGATTCAGACGAACGCCTGCCATTATAGAATATAATGAGCGTCCGCTTCCAGTATTATTTGATGCCATCGTTCATACAAAAGTCACAAAGACCGGGAGCGGCAGGGCCTCATGGCTCCGGCGGGATGACCATCTGCCACACGACAACTTCCAACCGGACCTCTTCGCCAAGGCGATCGTGCAGGCGATCCTGCACTGCGGCGACATCTTCCGCCGACGGCGCTTCTGCCAGCCGGACGGTGGCCACCACATGCAGCGGAGGGCCGTCCTGAAGCTGCACGTTGACCACGGCATTACCAAAGGTTTCCTGCAATGTACCGGAAACGGCATCGAAGCGCACGGCCTGCATCGAGGCGCTGCGCAGTGTCCCGGCCAGCGGCAGGGCCAGAATTACCAGCACGACCAGAGAGATCAGCACACGCTGGCGGTAGCGCGCAGGGGCATCTGCCCCGGCCCGCAGCCGCATCCCCAGCCAGCGGAATACCGCCGCGCCCGCCAGCGTCATTGACACGATGTTGGTCAGGAACAGCAGAAACGCGCCACTGGCCAGAGTCGCTTCCCCGAAAGCCAGCGCCAGCCCGACCGTGCAAAGCGGCGGCATCAAGGCGGCGGCGATGGCCACGCCCGCCAGCGCGGAGGGGATATCCTTCCGGGCCATGGCATAAGCGCCCGCCGCGCCGGAGAACAGCGCCACGCCCATGTCCAGCAGCGTGGGCTGCCCCCGCGCCAGCATTTCCACCGTCACATCCTTGAGCGGCGAGGTGCCTCCTACCAGGGCGGAGAGCATCAGCGTGAGCAGCACGCCGCGCAGCATAGACCACGCCGCCGTCCGCATCAGTCGGGGGTGTCCCTGCGTCAGCCCGACGGCGAACCCCATCAGTGGGGACATCAGCGGCGCGATCAGCATGGCTCCAATGATCACCGCCGCGCTGTTCTGCAGCAGGCCAATGGCCGCAATCAGACAGGAGAGAATGACCAGCACAAAAAAATTTGTCGTCGGTTTGGACATCTCCTGAGCCATCTGGTTGACTTCGGCTTCTTCCGCCGGAGTCAGCGTCGGCATCAGGTTGGAGAGAAGATGGCCCAATCGATCGGGCACCGATTCGCCGACGGCCTGCTTGACCAGAATAAACGGCCCCGGCACACCGGACAGCAGCCGCTGCGGAATGTCGCCGAACAGCCAGCGATCCAGCGAACTCTGCTCCGAAAAGCCGAGGATCACCAGGTCCTGCTCGGTGAGACGTCCCAGAATACCGCTCACCACGTCGCGGGCGTGAACCACGATCTTGCGCGTGTCTGTGGCGTCTTCCAACCCTTCCAGGCTGGCCTCGATCATGCCCAGCGCCTGCCAGCGCTTCATGCTGGATTCGGTCTGGACGTACAGCGCGGTCAGGGGAACGTTGATAAAGCGGGCAAAGCGCAGCCCGATCCGCGCGGCCAGCCGGGAATTACTGCTGCCATCCACCGGGACGATGACGCGCTGGTAGCCCTGACCGCCGTACAGCGGCTGCAAGCCCCGATAGACCAGCACATGGCAGGGCGCAGTGCGAGCCACCGCATCCACCACCGGCCCCAGCACAACCTTGCCCCGCTGCATACCGCGTATGCCCAGCACGATCAGATCGGCGCTGCGCTCCTGCGCAATATCCAGGATGCCCCGTGCGATGCTGGTTGCCAGATCGGTGACCAGCTCAACCGCCCCGCCCTCTTCGGTGAGCTTCTGAATGACGGCTTCCAGCTTTTCCTGGACACCCGGACGCGGCTCGGCATTCAGCAGCGTCACGTAAACGGCTATCACACGCCCGCCCTCATCCACCAGAGACAGCGCCAGCCGCAGCAGTCCCTCAGCGGTGGTCGGGTTGGCAACGGGCACCAGAACCCGCGCGGCGACGGATGGCAGTTCATGCTGTTGGGTGTTCATAGCGGCCTTTCCACCTGACGGAAACAAACCGCCCCCGGTATACCACGACCTGTGCGATTTGCAAGCGCACCGCCGCAGTCACCGGGATCAAACACCCACCGCTTCGTCTGCTGTACTGTCCTCAAACAGGAGCTTCCCCGCCGTTATTCACCGGCTCAATGCAGGCCGGTGAGTCGTTGGCCGGGCTGTTGACCAGCCGCGACACCTCATAAGCGGAAAGGGCCGCTTCGTCTGGATAGGGGCGCAGCAGCGGCATCAGTTCCGCCGGGGACAGTTCACCCGGCGTCAGCCAGCGCTCCACCGCTGCACGGTCGAGGATGGCGGGCATCCGATTGTGGATGGACGCCAGAAAAGCGTTGGGCGGCGTCGTGATGATCGTACAGGTGCGGAGCCATTCATCGCCTGTCGGCGGCTTCCACACCTCCCACAGCCCCGCCAGCGCGAATGGTTCGCCCTCATGCAGACGGATGTACATCGGGCGCTTGTGCTTACCCACACGCTGCCACTCATAAAAGCCATCGGCGAAGATCACGCAGCGCCGCCGCCGGAAGGCGTGACGGAAAGACGGCTTCTCTGCCAGCGTTTCGGCGCGGGCATTGATCAGGCGGCTGCCGATGCGCGGGTCCTTCGACCAGGAGGGGATCAATCCCCAGCGCAGATACTGCGCCTCTCGCCCGCCTTCGTTCGTCAGCGCGAGCACGGGCTGCGTCGGCGCGATGTTGTAGTGCGGCCTGTAGTCCCCAGGAATAGAATCGAGCGCAAAGGCCATCTGAATGATCTCCGGGTCAGCCGTCAGCGTTATCCTGCCGCACATCGTCCACCTCGCAGGAACATTTGTTCGAAACACCATCTCAATTGTACGGCAAAATCCGGCGGTGGACAAGGCCGGAGTGGGCATCTGACCGGGGCACGCGGGCAGCAGCAGCCAGCGTCAGAACGCCGTTAGAACGCTCCGGTGATGCTTGACACGCGATTCTGGAGGTGCTAAGCTCCAATCGATCATTAAAGATGAGGGATACCTATGGCCGAGGGAGCCAAGACTTTCTTCAGCAAAGAGCTATCCGAACTTGAACACAATATCCAGCGCCTGGAAAATGCGCTGCGCAATTACGATTCAGACGATCCACACAGTAAGGGGCTGCGGCTCGAACTGGAAACGGTGCGTAAGAATCGGGAGCTGGTGGAAGAGCTTGCTGCCTACGCCCATGACCCGGCGATGGCGCTGCTGCAGGGGCGCATCAAGCAGCGGCAGATTGAAAGCGAACATGCCGAAAGTCGGGACGGTTCGGCAGAATCTGTGCTGCGTTCCGATAAGTGGTGGGACACACTGAGCCAGGCCCAGTACCTCTCCGACCTGAACCGGCGGATGGAGGAATGGATCAAGGCCCACCCTGACGTGCTCAACCACCACTGAGCAAACACACCCTGGACAGCAATCTGGCGGTATCATAGAGACAGATCAACAGCCACAGGAGGCATCGTCTCATGAGCCGCAGATTCCTTTTCGCCGCGATTTTCGGCGGTGTATGGCTGATCAGTCTGGCGCTGGTGTTCGTGCTGGGCGCGGCCTGGAGCACCGGGCAGGCAGCCGCCAATACGCTCGCCACCGCCACGACAGCCCCCCCGCCCGCGACCGTCGTACAGCCAGCCCCCGCCACACCGCTGCCCACCACCGACGACATGCTGGCCCTGCTGGAGGCGGAAGAAACCCTCATTTCCGAAATCTACGACCGCGTCAGTCCGTCGGTCGTGCATATCACCAGCCGCACGCAGGTGGTGGATTTTTTCCGGGGTGTTGTGCCGCAGGAAGGCACGGGTTCCGGATTCATCTATGACACACAGGGGCATATCGTCACCAACTGGCATGTGATCGAAAATGCCAACGAGATCGAAGTTCTGCTGGCCGACGGCACCTCACTGGCAGCACAGGTCGTCGGCGCTGATTCCTACTATGATCTGGCCGTGCTTCAGGTGGACGCGAACAAAGTCAATGCCGCGCCCATCCCGTTGAGCATCTCAGGCATGCTGCGCGTCGGGCAGCGCGTGCTGGCCATCGGCAATCCCTTCGGGCTGGATCGGACGCTGACCACAGGCGTGATCAGCGCGCTGGGCCGGACAATTGAGTCGGCATCGGGCCTGCTGGTCGGGAACGTGATCCAGACCGATGCCGCGATCAATCCGGGTAATTCCGGCGGGCCGCTGCTCAATTCGCGCGGAGAGGTCATCGGCATCAATACATCCATCCGCTCCCCGTCGGGCGGTTCGGTCGGCATCGGCTTTGCCGTGCCCATAGACATCATCAACCGCGTCCTCCCGGCACTGCTGGCCGAAGGCCGCTACCGCCATCCCTCGCTGGGTATTCAGGTCGGCGAACTGGGCTACCAGATTCGGCCCTCGGAATCCGGGCCGCAGCACGGCCTGTTGATCGTCGGCCTCACGCGCGGCGGCCCGGCGGACAACGCGGGCCTGCAGGCGGCAGAAGTGCGGCAGCAGGGCTTTCGGCGCTATTTCGTCGGCGGGGATATCATCACCGCGGTCAACGGCCAGCCGATCAGTACACGCGACGAATTGACGCTCTTCCTGGAGAACAACACGCGCCCCGGCGACACCGTAACCGTGACCATCTACCGTGATGGTGAACAAATGGATGTTCCCGTCGTCGTTGGCGAGGCGTGAGGATAACAGCGGCTGCTCCGACCGATCATGTCAGACGCGCAGCATACCAGTGATCGGTCGGCGCCCGCCGCTACTGCGTCTCATCTCCCAGGCGGCTGATCACTTCATGCAGCAGCCGGATCAACACGCGCCGCACGGAATCGCCATCCGTTGCCACACAGGGTACGAGCGGCACTTCCGGCGGCACCATCAGCGCGGCGCGGACATCGGGCAGGCTCAATGCGTCGGGGTGATCCTGTTTGCTGGCCGCCACGATGAAAGGTACAGGACAGCGGGACAGGCAGTGCGTCATCATTGCCCTGGCCTCGCGGAACGTCTCCGGCTCCACGCTGCTGACCAGCAGCACACAGCCCAGCGTGCCGGGCGGCAGTTCACGGGCGACGTCGAAGCGCCGCGCGCCGGGATGCGCCAGTAAATGCACCGCCAGGTCGTCGGCCACGGTGATGCGTCCATAGTCATAGCGCCAGCGCTGGCCGCCCACCACGCGCGTGATCGTGCGCGCCGTGCGGCCCGGATCGCTGACTGCGGCAATGAACGCGCTCTTCCCCGCGCCGAACGGCCCGGCGATGAATATGAAAGCCCGGTCGGTTGTTTTGTTCAACACGATTCGCTCATCTCGCCCGCCGGTAGAGCCTGACATACGCCCGCAGCCCAAGCGCCAGCGATGTCCCCGGCAGCCATACCACGCCAAACGCTGTGAAGATCGCCGTCAGCGCCTGCATCGCCACATCTGCCGGGCCGCCGCCGGGGAGGAGATAGCCCAGCGCGGCAGGCAGCACCAATGCTGCCGTATAGAGGGTGTACGTCTGCAATGTGACCGGCTGCGGCGGCAGCAGACGGCTCAGGAGCGGCCTGCTCCACAGCCCACGTTGAAAGTACAGCACACCGATCAAATAGCCCAGCAGCGCCCCCAGCGCCGCGTTTGCCTCCGTGGACAGCACGCCGCGCGATGGCCCGGCCAGAAACGCCGCTGCCAGCACCCCGCCGACAAAAGGCCATTCCCAGCGGCGCAGCCGCAGCGCAGATGCATCCTGCACAGTGCCGCGCCCTGCCAACCGCAGCAGCACGCCAATCACGATCATCCCGATGAGCGCCTGCAGCAGCAGCATATCCAGCGGCGGCGCGCTGCCGCCGGA
>JALSTC010000800.1 GCA_026983935.1 Ardenticatenia bacterium | reverse complement strand
CCATGCCGGGGGCCTGCAGGTCGGCTGCTATCATCGGCTGATCATTTTGCGCCAACACACGCCCCTCTTCATCCACCAGGTGGACAAATGTGGTCAGTTCGCCAAAGGTGACTGCCTCCGGGATGCGCCAGCCAAGCGACAGGTCTACCTGTTCACCCGCGAATGCCTCTACCATTTGTGCATTGGTATAGACGGCAGTGCCGCCCTCAAAACTTGCCGCTGCGGCTGCTCCTGCTGGTATGTTTTCATGCCCCACCATCCAGCAGCTTTCCAGTGCGGAGAATGTGCGCCCGGTGTAGCGGAAGACTTCCGGGTAGTAGGCGCAGGTGACAAGGGGGCTGCCGGTGCTTTCCGTGGAGACCAGTCGCGCCCACGTGTCCAGGATGGGTTCAGCACCGGCAGGCGCAACGTAGCGGACTGTCACGTCTTCTCGCAGATGGTCAACAGTCTGGATGGTCCACAGCGGTGTGACCTGATGCCAGTTGGCAAGGATAGTGCTGTCTGGTGGCGCTGAGCGCAGTAGAGCGTAGGCAGTCGCTGAGGTCGGGTCACGGAACTGGTAAATCCGCGAGCTGATCCAGTCCGGCCATCCTGACCACATGATCGCCACCCCGACCAGAGCGGCCAGCAGCGGATAGAGGCAGCGTCCATCAAGGCGGCGCATTTCGCCCGCTATCCAGCCGCCCCCCGCAGCAAGGTACACATAGGCCGGGATCATGTATTCGACGGTCTGCGGGGCGCGGTAAGTGGCTGCCACAAAAGCATGCAGGGCGAACGCGCCACCCAGCACCAGCAGCAGCCAGCGATCGCGCCACAGCATCAGGAGCAGGGCCAACCCGGCAAGCACCAGCACCAGATCGGCCCACTGAAAGCTCAGCACCCGGCCGATCAACTGCAGGCGGTCAAGCACAGCGGGCACGGTGCGGTAGTAAAACATGTCTCCCGCGAATCCGCGTGCCAGGACGTGCTGCCAGAATCCATCCCATGTGGTCAGGTTGTCCGGAGCCAGCAGTGCCCCCGCC
The DNA here is from genome assembly GCA_026983935.1 of Ardenticatenia bacterium. GTDB lineage: Bacteria > Chloroflexota > Anaerolineae > Aggregatilineales > Ch27 > JALSTC01. The sequence goes on along the minus strand of JALSTC010000800.1, from coordinate 5,540 downwards.
GCGCCTCTCTGAAGCAGATAGAGCCAGGGAAGTGCGCCCATCAAGGCGGCCAGGAGAGCCTGCCCCCACAACCGGAACTGCCGCAGAAGGGCCGGTCGTGCTGCGAGGATCGCCAGCGCCAGCACTGCGCCGGGGAAAAACAATGAAGCATGGTGCGTGACTCCAAACCCCGCCGCAAGTCCAAAGCGCACCAGCGCGCGGCGCATATACCGCCGATTGTTATTCCTGACCGCTCTACGGTAGGCCAGCACGGCCTCAAGCATTAGAACGGCGAACAGGGCGGTCATCGGGCGAATGCTGGCCTGGTTGGCCGTTGCCCAGAAGGAAGCGGCTGTTGCCAGTATGCCTGCTGCGGCGATCCCGGCCATGCCGGAACCTGTTTCCTGGCGGACAGCCCTGGAAAGTACAGCCAGCGTGAGCGCTGCGGTCAGCGCAGAAAACAGGTTGACGCGAGTGGGAAGATCGCCCAGGGGTAACAGGTGGGCGAACAGGCCGCCCAGCAGCGTGTACAGCGGGTAGCCGGGGGGATGTGCCACGCCCCATGCGGCGATCACAAGCTGGAATTCTCCGGCGTCGGCAGGCTGAATTCCCGGCGCAAGGGAAAGGGTGTACAGACCCAGTGTGATGATGAAGATGCAGGCATCAACGCCCCATCCCCCATATTTCAGCATGACTGTGCCCCAGACGAGCACTGTCATTAACCCGCATCCCAGCGCCAGTTGTGGACTTTGAAACGGGAACAGCACGTAGAATGCCAGCGGCAGCGCCGACCATCCCGATATTTGTTTGCGCTTCTCCAGCCATAGACCGCCTGCGCCGCCAATGGTAAGGCCGCCCAGTATGCCGATGATAGGTGTTGTCGGGAACAGGAATTCAGCCCCAATGCGGCTCAGATAAAGCGCCAGTATCAGGGAAAACATAATCTCTCCGACAGCACCGGCATGGAACTGTGCCAGTCTTGTGCGGAGAGATTGTAATTGGGTATTCATCTCAGGCGAATCGGAATCAGCCACCAAGAGCGTTGGCCAGTGCCCAGTAGAGAGGGCGTTCGCTGTAATCCGGGCGCAGCAGGCTGTAACCTGCCTGTTCTTCCTGCCGTTCGGAGACCGCGCCCGGGATGGTGGCAAAATTCAAGTTCCACAGAATCATTGTCCCGACATAAGGGTAGTTGCCGGAATTCTGAATGATATCCAGTGCTTTGATGGTGTAGTGCGCCTGCAGATTCTCGTTCAGGTAGTCGAAGAACGGCTGTGGCGGAGGATAGCCAAAACCATCATACGTTGCCCACCCGAACTCAGTTGCCCACAACTGAGCGCCGCTGTGACCGGCGTTCACCATGATCTGGCGGTACGTTTCGATGTTGTCCAGGAAGAAGAAATGAGGGTCGTCATCCCAGTTGCGCCCATCTACGGGATTACAGCAGTGTGTATCCGGTGCATTGCCCCAGCCGTAGGGGTGGATGCCCACGGCAACATCGCTGTAGCGTGCCAGCCCTGCCTGATACATCTGCTGCAGGAAAACCCGGTCATCTACTGACCATTCCGAGTTTCCTGTTGGTGCCAGCCCTGCTGTGACGACCCGGATCGGATGGTTGTTATCACGGCTCCAGGTTGTGATGGCCTGGTAGCCTGCATCGAAGAGGCGCATATACTCCGCGCCGTTCATTGGCGCTCCGGTCCATTCCCGCAGCAGATTCGGCTCATTCCAGATTTCGATGGCGTCAATCGCCGGGCCAAAGCGGCTGAGCACATGCGTCAGGAAGTTGGCCAGATACTGCGGATCGCTGGGAGGGCCGTTATCCTGATTCGTCGGGCGTGCCCAGTCGGGCGCTTTGGTCACGCTGACCATCACCTGGAAGCCGTATTGCAGCGCGTCCTGCATATACAGCTCCAGTTCGCGCCAGTGAACAGACTGGCTGCCGGAGCCATCTGGTTCCATCTCATCCCATGGGAACTGGACTTTTATCCAGCCTACATGGAGTTGTTCCGCCCGCTGGAGCATCTGCCGCCATTCTTCCTGCGTGATGCGTGGGTGAATCTGAATGCCTACCCGCGCCGGGTCAAGGCGCGGCAGCGGTGTGGGCGAAATCGTGGGTGTTGGTGTGACGGTCGGCGTGCCGGGTGTTGGCGTGGTCGATGGCGTTGCTGTATCCGTTGGGCGTGGCGTGTCTGTTGGTGGCGGCGTATATCCCGGTGGAATCACAGGCCCGAATGTACCGGCGGCAGTTGGGGGAGTTTCTGTGACAGTGGTTGGTGATGCGGTCGCCCCTCCTGGAAGCGGGGTTTCCGACGGGATAGTTGTTGGCACCGGTGTGGGCCCGAACGGTGTCGGCGTGACGTAGACCGGAATCGGAGTTGGCCTTGCGCAGGATGCAAGGAGTAGAACTAATATACTGGATAGAATGGGTATCGTTATTTTTCGCATGGGGCGAATGATACCGCATAGTTTTGCATGTGACGAGGGTATTTATCACGCTCTGGCGGCACTTGTGTGGAATCTCCGAAGTGCTGTAGAATGGGGCAGCAACAGAGCAAAGGACGTCATGAAGTCTACAAGGCGTAAGCTGCGCCGGACTTGCTCCAAGGCCGTGGGCACAGGAGCAGCCTCTGGTCGCCTGGATGCCGGAAGAGGAGAGAAATATGCCTGTTCGCATGCGTGTATTTATATTTGGCGCTTTGATCGCTGCCCTGATGATCGGGCTTGTGCCGCAGTTCCCGGTGCTGGCATTGGATGCGGGGCATCCATCCCGGCAGGGGATCGGCCAGCAGTTGGCCCGGCCTATCGTTATCGTCAACACCAGTTACCAGAACGTCCGCAGTGGGCCGGGGGCGATTTATTCCGTGATCGGTGTTGTGCCTGGCGGGACTGAGCTTCCTGTAATGGGGCGCAATCGAGATGCATCCTGGTGGCAGGTTGAATCTGTTTTCGGGGTTGGTTGGGTGTCTGCGGAGTTCGTCATTCCGCGTGGCGACTTTCGGGCAGTGCCTGTGGTGGCCGCACCGGGAATCATCGAGCAGGCGCGGGCGGCTGTGACCGGGGAGCCCGTGAATGTTTATGTCTTCCCGGATACAGGAGCCTCTTTGCTGGGGCTGGCGTTGGGCGGCTCCGAACTGCCAATTACGGGTCAGACATCGGATGGCCTGTGGTGGCAGGTAGAAACCAATGTAGGGAGCGGCTGGGTGATGCAGAGCGATGTGGCGCTGCGCGGCAACGGCGCGACAGTGCCCGTGGTAACTGCTCAGGCCGTGTTCCAGCCCGGGAGCGTCCCGGTAGTGGCCGGTAGCTCAGGCTCCACTGCTCCTTCTGGTGGATTTGCAGGTTCCTCACGTCCGGTGGCCTATGTCTATGCTGAGCGCGTCCAGATCAAAGATCGCCCTGATCCGGAAGGCGAGCACATGGAATTTCTGGAGCGCGACGACCGGGTGGAGGTGCTCGATTTCAGTGAAGATGGTGAATGGGCTTTGATCCAGTTCATGGGCAATCGCATGGGCTGGGTGCGGGTCGCAGATGTTGCGATCAGTGATCCCCTTGATCCCCGGACACAGGTATTCTTCGACGGACCCGGCGTGCTTGACCTGAAAGCCACGCCTTCGATGGACTCGATTACCGTCGCGATGATCCCGGCTTTCGAACGCCTTGTTGTGGCGGACGCGGCGGATGGCGGAAGCTGGCTGCTGCTGGAACACGACATGGGCAGAGGTTGGGCACCGGCAGAAGCTGTGGAAATCATCCGCGTTGGCCCGCCCCAGTCCGCTGCTCCCGCAGCCGCAGGGGCGCAGCTCAGTGGCTCTGTGATACAGCCGTCCGGCGCGGCAGTTGTGGCTTCACAGCCGCAGCCTTCACCGGCACGCGCATATGTCATTGTGAACACCAGTTTCCTCCACATCCGCAGTGGCCCCGGCGCGGGCTATACTGTGCTGTCCACGGTCAGTGGTGGCACAGAGCTGGATATTACCGGTTCGACGCCGGATGCTGCTTGGTTCCGCGTACAGGGGGCCTATGGCACCGGTTGGGTGAACTCCGAGTTTGTGATCTTCCGCGGAAACTTTGATGCGGTTCCTATCATCCGCTATGCCGATGCTGTGGGTATGCTCACCACCCCAGAGGCGATTGTTTCTGCGCCGGTCAACGTTTACCTTGGGCCAGGAGTTGAAACCGGGCTGCTGGGTACAGCGCCAGCCGGCCTGATTATGCCTGTAATCGGGCGGACAGGTGATGGGGGCTGGCTGCAGGTACAGACGGATTCTGGCCCCGGCTGGGTACTTTCTTCGACGGTGACTTTCCGCGGCGATATGGCCCAAGTGCCGATTGTCGGGTAGCATGTCTGGCTTTTTGTGTGATGGCGCTGACGTCAGCCGCCCGCCTGTTACGCGGGCGGCTGGTGCTTTATTCACCATGTGCAGGTCGGCGTTCGGTGTAATCTTCTTCGTGGGACTGGTGCTGCTGGCCGCCTGTGAGCCGGGCCCTCCGCCCACGCCGACGGTGCCCCCGTCGCTGGATTACACGCTCTCGCCGACGGTGTACACACCCACGTTATCAGCGACTCCCACGAATGAGCCTTCAGTGACGGCAACAGTTACTTTCACAGCTACGGCGACCGTGGTTCCTGCCACGCCGGTTTTGCTGCCGACAGCGACGCCAATTGTGGCGACCTTCACGCCGCTGCCAACGGCCGTACCGCTCCCCTCGGTTCCACCGCTGCCTGCGGCGACGAGCCTGCCACCTGCCCCTGTGCCTGTCACGCCGGCTGCTGTGCTGTGGTATACGCCCTCCGCGTACATCAACCCGCTCCCGGTGGAGGCGGCTGTTTCTGTGGCAGAACTGCCGGTTACGCCCATCAATACAGGCTTTGAAGGCGCGGCGGCCCAGCAGGGAGCCATGGAGGTGGTTGTGCCAGAAGGCTGGACGGCATGGTGGCGCACCGGCCCTGTGGACTGTGCGATCTACCGGCGGTTGAGCACAACCGGCCCCTGTCCGGCATTGGAAGAACCCGATCTGATGTACCGCCGTCCGGAATTTTCCGTGATTCCCGCTTCTGGTGTCTGGCTGGATCCGCCGCGTGTATATGGTCAGGGGCAGGCAGCGCGGTTTTTCTGCACCTTTGGGATCTGCACCGCCGGATATTTGCAGCGTGTCCAGGTCGTGCCGGGTAGGCGCTACGTACTGTCCGCGTGGGTGCACAGCTGGTGTACGGACAACGGCAATGACCATTATCACAGCCAGTTGGAAACGAGGGATGATCAGTTGAACTGCGAAATGGCGCTGGGCCTTGATCCGAGCGGCGGGCTAGATCCGCTCAGTCCTGCGGTCGTCTGGCAGGCGGCCTATGCATATGATAGCTATGTCTATCTTGCCACACCTGCAGTCGCGGCGCAGGGGTCGGTGATGACCCTGTATTTGCGCGGGCGGTCTCTCTGGGGGCTGCGCCACAATGATTTCCATTTTGATCAGGTGTCGTTTGTGGCGCAGTAGTCGCGGCTCGACATGGCCCGATAACTTGACACAAGGTAGTGGGCGGTTATCATATGGCGGCAGGCATA
>JALSTC010000799.1 GCA_026983935.1 Ardenticatenia bacterium | reverse complement strand
GATAAGCACAAAATCCGCGTGCTGCCGCTGGGCCTGGATTTGCAGCCGTTCGCGGAGACGCCGCGCAAAACCGGCCAGTTCCGGGCCGCCTGGGGCATCCCCACAGACGTACCGCTGGTGGGCATCGTCGGGCGGCTGGTGCCGGTCAAGAATCACGCCCGCTTTCTGGGGGCGGCGGCCCACGTCCGGGCGGCGCTGCCGGGGGCGCATTTTGTCATCGTCGGCGACGGCGAAACACGCCCGGCGGTCGAAGCGCAGGCCGCGGCGCTCGGCCTGAATGATGCCGTCACCTTCACCGGCTGGCAGCGCGATCTGGCCCCGGTCTACAGCGATCTGGATGTTCTGGTGATCAGCAGCGACAACGAAGGCACGCCCGTCTCCGTCATCGAGGCGCTGGCTGGCGGCTGCCCGGTGGTGGCGACGGCGGTCGGCGGCCTGCCCGACCTGCTGGACGGCGGCTCACTGGGGGCGCTGGTGCCGCCCGACAACGTAGAGGCGCTGGCCAGGGCCATCCTGGACGTGCTCCGCCAGCCGCCCGATGGCCGCAACGCACAGGCCGCCATCCTGGCCCGCTACGGCATTGACCGCCTGACGCATGATATGGACACGCTCTACCGCGAGCTGCTGGCCCGCAAACAGAGCTAACCGGCGTGCAGCCTGACGGCTTGCTGTTATAATTGCCCCCACCTGAACAGCAAATTTCCCCTTTCCGGGCCATTATAAGGACGCACTATGGACACATCGGTACAGAAACACGTTCTGGAAAACGGCCTGACCGTCCTGCTCAAACCGATCGCGCACACCCCCCTGGTGAGCTGGCGCGTGATGTACCGCGTCGGCAGCCGCAATGAGCAGACCGGCCAGACGGGCATCTCCCACTGGGTCGAGCATATGATGTTCAAAGGCACACCGGATTTCCCCGGTGACCAGCTTGATCGCATGATCGACCGGGAAGGCGGCTACTGGAACGCCCACACCTTCATGGATTTCACCGCCTACTTTGAGACCATGCCCGCCGATCGCATCGATCTGGCCCTGCGCCTGGAAGCCGACCGCATGGTCAACGCCATCTTCGAGCCGGACGAGGTCGCGCGGGAGCGCACCGTCATCATCTCCGAGCGGCAGGGATCGGAGAACTCGCCCCTCTTCTGGCTGCGGGAGGAAGTCTCGGCGGCGGCATTCCGCGTACACCCCTACCATCACGAGATCATCGGCGACATGGCCGATCTGCACACCATGACCCGCGACGATCTGTACAATCACTACCGCCGCTACTACACGCCCAACAATGCCGTTGCCGTCGCCGTCGGCAGCTTTGACCCTGCCCGGATGCTCAACCGTATCCGCGAGCTGTACGGCAGCATCCCGCCCGGCGACCCGCCGCCGCCCGTCACCCGCACGGAGCCGGAGCAGGTCGGCGAACGCCGCGTGCGCGTGGAGCGCCCCGGCCAGACAACTTTCCTGATCTACGCCTACAAATCGCCCGCCGCCACCGATCCCGACTGGTTCAAACTGGCGGTGCTGGCAAGTGTGCTCGGCGGGCCGAGTCTGCTGGGCGGCGCGGCGATTGACAACAAGACCAGCCGCCTTTACCGGGCGCTTGTCCTGAGCGGGCTGGCCGCCGATGTGCAGCTCAGCTTCTACCCGACCATTGACCCCTATCTCTTCAGCATTTACGTCACCCTGAGGGAGGACAGCGACCCGTCAGCGGTCGAGGCGGCGCTGGAAGAAGAACTGAGCCGCATCCGGCAGCAGCCCATTTCCCCGGCGGAACTGGAGAAAGCGATCAAGCAGGCGCGGGCGCTCTTTGCCTACAGCACGGAAGGCGTCACCGGGCAGGGCTTCTGGCTGGCCTTTTGTGAGAACTTCGACAGCTACGAATGGTTTGAGCGCTACGTGGAGCGCCTGAGCGCGGTCACGGTGGACGACGTGCAGACGGCAGCGCAGCAGTACCTCATCCCACAGCGGCGCACCGTCGGCTGGTACATCCCCACCGGCACAGCAGAAGGAGCGCAGGCATGACCCCTCAGAATCCCATCCCCGGCCCGGATGACATCGTCCGGCGGGAACTTGACAACGGCATTGTGGTGCTGGCGCGGGAAAATTTCACGGCGCAGTCGGTCGTGATCAGCGGCCTGCTGCCGGCGGGCGCGATCTTCGATACGCCGGAGCAGTTGGGGCGGGCCGCCTTCACCGCAGAAGCCCTGCTTTATGGCACAGAAAACCGTGATTTCGCCGCCATTCATGAGGCGCTGGAAGGCATCGGCGCGGAACTCGGCTTCAACGTCGGCGTGCATTCCTGCGGCTTTGGCGGCAAAAGCCTGGCGGAAGACCTGCCCACCCTGCTCGACCTGCTGCAGGATACCCTGCGTCATCCCGTCTTCCCCGCTGATCATGTGGAGCGGCTGCGCGGCGAGATCATGACCGGCTTGCAAATCCGCGAGCATGACACGCGCCACCGCGCCGACCGCGCCTTTCATGAGCTGGCCTATCCGCCGGAACATCCCTATCATTACACATCCGACGGCACACTGGAGACCATCCCCGCCATCACCCGCGATATGCTGGCCGACTTTCACCGGCAGCATTACGGCCCGCAGGGCATGATCGTGGTGGTCGTCGGCGCGGTGAAGGCCGAAGCTGCAATTGACGCCGTGGCCGCCGCGCTGGGCGGCTGGCACAAGCCCGACCAGCCCACCCCACCGGAGCTGCCCGCCCTCCAGCCGCTGACGGACATCAGGCGGCAGGATGTGATCGTGCCGGGCAAAACACAGTCGGATATCGTGCTGGGCGCACCCGGCCCCGCCCGCAAAGACCCCGATTTCCATGCGGCACGGCTGGCCAACAGCATCCTGGGCCTGTTCGGCATGATGGGCCGCCTGGGCAAGAACGTCCGCGAGGAGCAGGGATTGGCTTACTATGCCTACAGTCTGGTGGACGGCGGCATCGGCCCCGGCCCGTGGCGTGTGATGGCGGGCGTCAACCCGGCCAACGTGGAGCGCGCCGTCGAGAGCATCCTGGCAGAAATCCGGCGGCTGACCAGCGAGCCGGTCAGCGAGGAAGACCTGGCCGACAACAAAGCCTACACCACCGGACGCCTGCCGCTCCAGCTTGAGAGCAACGAAGGCGTGGCCTCGGCCATTCTGCGCATGGAGCGTCACCAGCTCGGCCTGGACTACCTGCGCCGCTATCCGGACATCATCAACGCGCTGACGGCGGACGACCTGCTGGCGGCGGCGCGGAAATACCTCAAGCCGGATGCCTACGCGCTGGCCGTCGCCGGGCCGGGATCAAACGGGGAGTAGCAGACCGGAAAGGCCTATGCTCCGAGTCGGCATCGACCTGATCACCATCACCCGCGTGGAACGCGCCAGAGACCGCCACGGCGAGCGCTTCTATACGCGCTTCTTCACGCCGGAGGAACGCACCATCTGCGCGGATCACCCCTTCCGGCTGGCAGGACGCATCGCCGCCAAAGAAGCCGCCGCCAAGGCCCTCGGCTGTGGAATCGGGGATGTGCGCTGGGTGGATATCGAGATCGCGCAGGATGTGCGGGGCCGCCCGCTGCTGCGGCTGCACGGCGCGGCGCTGGAGATGGCGCGGCGGCTCGGCCTGACCGAGTGGGAGGTCAGCCTGACGCATGAAGGCGATCACGCGGCGGCGGTCGTCGTCATGACCGGGCCGTCGCCCTGACGGGCACGCAAACAAAAAAGGGGCGCGCCTCATCGGAACGCCCCTTTGCGATTCTTCGCAGAAGTTCAATAAAGCGTCAGGCCGCCACCTGTTGATTATCATCGTGCTTTTGCCCGCCTTCCAGCCAGCGCGGCGCGGCCATGCCAAAGATAGCCATGGCGATGGTCAGGCCGTTCATCACCAACTGGTACACGCCCGCACGAAAAAGCACGCCGTGCACCGTCCCGCCGAAGGTGGTCACAGCGGCATTGTAGGACTGCTGCAGGCCGAAGAACAGCGTCAGCAGCCCGATCACTGCCCACACCGCACGGATGCCCTCCGCCAGTCCTTCAAAAACGACCGGGTGCAGCCGCAGCAGCGCCAGCGCGTCATCCAGCACATAATGCAGCACCATACCCAGCACAGCCAGCGCCGCCCCACCCGTCCAGACCGGGCTGAGCAGCAGCGCCAGGATGGCCGCCGCGCCCCGGCCCACAGCAGGAGAGGCCACCAGACTCGCGGAGGCCGTGATGAGCTGCGCGGCGATGATCACCAGCCCGGCCAGCACGATCACCGGCGTGATGACCCAGGGAATCCAGACCGGCAGCCGCACGCCGCCCATCCGCGCCACGAACAGCCGCCCGGTCGCCACCCAGGCCCCGATCACGCCGCCCACTACCAGCGGCGCGGAGAGCAGCACCAGGAGATCAGGGGTCACGACGCTTGCTCCAGATATACAGCCTGCCTGCGTATCACCTTCTTCACCTCACTCCGCCAGCGCCTGCACAAGCTGGCGCAGCGCCGGGCGATAGTCATCCCGGAAGTCCACACGTGGCGCACGCCGCAGCGCGTCCGGCACGTCCACCGCGCCGACCTGCGCCACCACGATCCGCTTCTTATGCTCCCGGAAGAAATCCCATGCCTCTCGCACTGCCTCATCTGCCGCAGCCCCGGCGGAAAGGATCACCAGCATCTGCGTGCAGTCCTCCAGCGCAGGATGCACCCCACCCGCCCAGGCCACATCGCCGTTCGTGGCGCGGGGCAGCCAGGTCTGCACGCCCATATTGCCCAGGTCGTCCGCCAGTTTATGCGCAAAAACCGCGTCGGCATCCGCATAATTGATGTAGGTCGCGGAAACGGCTTTGCGCGGGTGCCGCTGGCGGCTGTGAGAAGCCCCTTCGGCCACCTTCACCGCCTTGGGCTTCTTCAGCCCGCGGTGCGCCGCCGTGCGCCCCATGCGGAAGATCGTCGTGCCGCAGACCGGGCAAAAACCGCGCGTACCGGGTGACCCTTTGCGCGTCCAGACCGGCTGCGGGTCTTCCATCTCTACCTTTTCCTTGCAGCGGACGCAGTACGCCTCAAGGGGATCGTCGTCATCGAATACATCATCATGGGGAGTGGCATGATCGGTCATGTGAAGCGCGGCCCCTTCCTGTAAAACTGACTCCAGAAAACAGACAGGAGCACGACATTACCGCTTCTTGAACGGAAATGCCATGCCCCTGCAATTATCGATTCGTCCAATACACCCCGAATGCAGAGCCACATTCTGCATCCGGAGCAGCACGGTGCCACACGGCCCCTGCCGACGACCTAACGCTTGGTATAGGTCGGGGCCTTGCGGGCACGCTTGAGGCCGGGCTTCTTGCGCTCCTTGACACGCGGATCGCGCGTCATGAGGTCGTGCTGCCGCAGGATGGTGCGCAGATCGGGATCAAGCTTGACCAGCGCCCGCGCCAGCCCCAGCCGGATGGCGTCCGCCTGGCCGGTGATACCGCCGCCCTTGACATGCACGGAGACGTTGTACAGCTTCTCCTGCCCCAGCGTGCGCAGCGGGGACAGCGCATGATCGAGGTCACCTTCCCGCGGCAAATATTCCTCGGCGGGCTTGTCATTGATGATGACGTTGCCGCTGCCGTTGGGGTAGATGCGCACGCGGGCGGTTGCCGTCTTGCGGCGTCCTATTCCTTCATAATACTGTGTTGACATGTTGACTCCCTGCGCCTCACAGTTCCAGTGTCTTCGGTTTTTGCGCCTGATGCGGGTGCTGCTCGCCCGCGTAGACCTTTAACTTCTTGAGCATTTTGCGTCCCAGTGAATTCTTCGGCAGCATACCGCGCACGGCAAGCTGAATGACCCGCTCCGGGTGTTTCTCCAGCATGACGCGCAGCGATGTGCTGCGCAGGCCGCCGGGATAGCCCGAATGGCGGTGATAGAGCTTGTCTTCCAGCTTGTTGCCGGTCACATGGATGCGATCGGCGTTGATCACGATCACGTAATCACCGACGTCCAGGTTGGGCGCAAAGTTGGGCTTGTGCTTGCCCCGCAAAATCGGCGCGATCTTCGAGGCGAGACGCCCAAGCGTTTGCCCCTTGGCGTCCACCACCCACCAATCGCGTTCGATTTCGGCAGGGTTGGTGACATAGGTTTTGATGCGCATCGTGTTTCTCCACTATTGACGCGGGGCGTCTCTGCCCGCGTTCTCGTCGTCATACACCACAGCAACCAGCGTCAAACCGTGCGGCGGGGCTGTGGGACCCGCCAGACTGCGGTCAGCGGCGCTGACCGCCGCTTCAAAATCATCAAGCTGCATCGCGCCGCGTCCGACTTCCACCAGCGTCCCGACGATGCTGCGCACCATCCGCTGCAAAAACGCATTGGCGGTGATGGTGTAGTTGTGCAGGTCGCCGTCCCGCGCCAGCGCCGAACGCATGACCCGCCGGACGGTGTTCTCGCCCTGGGGCGGCTGGCCAAAGGTAGCGAAGTCCCGCTCGCCGATCAGCAGGGCGGCTGCCCGCCGCATCGCTGCGATGTCCAGCGGCGTCCCGATCTGCCAGGCATAGCGATCCCAGAGGGGATTGCGCACGCGCCGCTGATAAAAGCGGTAGACATACGT
>JALSTC010000798.1 GCA_026983935.1 Ardenticatenia bacterium | reverse complement strand
TGCCGCGTTGACCATCCGGATGTGGTACTCCGGCGTGATGGTGAACAGCGGCTCCTGGATGCTTTCCAGAACGGCCTTGAGCTGGCGCTCATGCGTTTCAACCTGGTTGAAAAGTTGAGCATTGCGCACGGCGATGGTGGCCTGGTTGGCGACGGTGGTTGCCAGTGACAGGTCTTCCTGCGTGAAGCGGTTCGGCTCGGCGTGTTCCAGTGTCATGATGCCGTTGATCTGGCCGTTGGAAATGAAGGGCACACAGAGCACCGAACGCACCAGCGAAGGATCGTCCGGGAATATCACCCAGCGGTCGTCGGTGAACGTGTCATTGACGATGGCCGCCTTCTTGTTGCGGTAGACCCATCCGGCCAGCCCGGTTTCCAGCACATGATCCACGACGATACTCTCTCGCTCCGGGGGCAGGTTGCGCCGTGTAAGGACGCGGTGCGCGGTGCGGCTGCCCTCTTTCAGGAGGAAGAAGCTCCCACGTTCCGCGCCAACAGCATCTGCCAGAAGCGTCAGTGTTTCGCTGAGCACGTCATCAAGGTCAAGCGAGGTGAGCAGCTTGGCGATTCTGGAGAGAACGGCGACTTCCTGGGTTCGGCGGTTCAACTGGGCTGTACTCATCGCTACATTTGTACTCGTTGTGACTCAGGGCAGGGTGATTTCGCAGCGCCCGGCAGCGCTTTCGCAGGTTGCCAGTGTTTCGCCGCCAAGTATAACATCAAACGTCGCGCCGGGTGTATCGTTCAGCCAGAACCAGTGGACATGAGAAGTGATGCGCCACGCCGCCCGAACATTACAGTAGTCCCGATTATAGGCCATTTCCTGAGGGGCTACGTTCAAATCCATACGCCACACCTGGAAGCACTGCCCGCCGGGCAGGGCAGAGGGCGGCGCGATCTCGTTTTCCCAGTCGCTGGCGGAGAAAGTCAGCGGCTCACCTGTATCCGGGTCCTCACGGCGGAAGCTCAAGGCCTCAACGTCTATCGGCTCGTCGGTCAGGTTGACCAGCAGAAATGACTGTTCATCGTAGAGCAGCAGAATGTCAGCATTATCGCGGGGCGGAGGAATCGGCGTGCCGATAATCATGACGGTTGTTGCTGTTGGCGCGGCTGTGGGGGCAGGTCGAGTGGCAGCAGCGGCCGTGCCGGTTGGGGCGCTCTCCTCCTGAAGCAGCAGTGCAGCCAGTCCTCCGGCGGCGATCACCAGCAGGATCGCGATGATCACCCATGCGCGAAACCGCCCACGTCCACGGCGCTCCTGCTTCCTGGTCGGGGTGGGCAGGATTTTTGTATGGAGTGAAGCGTCCTTTGAACTGGCAGGCGTTTTGACCGGCGCTTTTTCTGGCTTCGGCTGCTTCTCCGGCCTGGCTCTGGCACGCAGCCTGAGCGTATCTGTATCGTCTTTGTCCGGCTCCTCCAGCACAACGTCATCTGCCAGAGCTTCCCTCAGCGCGGCGACCATGGCCGCCCCGGTGGGGAAGCGATCTTCCGGCGCTTTTTGCAGCGCGTGCATGATCACTTCTTCCAGCGCCGGGCTGATCGCCGGATTGAGCTTGCGGGGCGGCGGGGGCGGCTCCTTCAGGTGCATGATGGCGATGCTCATGGTCTGGGGATCGTCGAAGGGTACGGTGCCGGTGAACATCTCGTAAAGCACCACACCGAGCGAATAGAGATCGCTCTGCGGCACGGCGTCCGCCGAGGAGATCGCCTGCTCCGGCGCGATGTAGTAGGCGCTGCCGAATGTGGTGCCGATCGTGCCTTCCGGGATGTTGAGGGCCAGCCCGAAGTCGGTCAGGATGGCGCGGCCCTGCGGGGTGACCATGATGTTGGAGGGCTTGATATCGCGGTGGATCACATCGTTGGCGTGCGCGTGGTCGAGTGCGGCGGCGATGTCCTGGATGATGTTGAAGGCCATGGCGGGCGGGATGAGCTGCTTTTTGTCCCGGTATTCCTGCAGAATCTGGCGCAGGTCTTTGCCTTCGATGAAGTGCATCGCCATGAAATACAGTTCGTCTTCGTCTTCCACTTCGCCAAACTGGTACACGCCGACGATATTGGGATGATTCAGGTGAGCGATTGCCCGCGCTTCCCGTGAGAAGCGCACGCGGTATTCGTCCATGTGTTCAGCGTCGGTATCCGCCGTGACCACTTTCACAGCGGCGTAGCGATCCAGCTTGGGATCATATCCCCGGTACACACGGGCCATACCGCCATGCCCCAGAATATCTATTATGGTATAGTCGCCTAGAACTTTCCCGATCAGGGGGTCGGATTCAGACATGGTGGCCTTCGTAACCTGTCAGGTGCGCTTGAAGCCGTTCTGTCTTTTCATTATACCCGACCTGCCGTAATGTGCAGAAAACACCCCATGACAAAATGCTGATCGGCGGCTGCTTGCGGTATACTACATTTGCAAGGGCCATAGCCGACCAGCCATTTATAAAATGTCGGTATCGCAGGCATTATCGAGGGTAAAACTGTGTCATCACCTCTAGAGATCAGCGAACAGGAAATCCGCGAACGCTGCCGCTACCTGCTGGCGCTTGCCACGGAAGAATGCAAGCGGCTGGGGCATAATTTCCTGGGCACAGAGCATCTGTTCAACGCGCTTTCCAAGATCGAAGGCGGGCGGACGCAGCAGCTCCTGCGTGACGCCGACCTCGACCCGATTATCGTGCGTAATGCCATCCGGGAAGCCGCCGGCCCCGGCAGGGAAAAGCCGTCGGTTCCCGTACCGCTGACCCCCCGCGCGCGGATCGTCCTCTCTATTGCCATCTACGCCGCCGATGATGAGGATGAGGACGAGGTTTCAGAGGAGCATCTGCTGCTGGCGCTGCTGCAGGAAGGCGAGGGCGTGGCCGTCCGCACACTGGTGGAGCTGGGTTTCGACCTGACATACTGGGCCGGACTGCTGGTCGTAGAGGCGGAAGCGCGTTACGAGGAAGCGGTGTTCAAAGCCAAACCGGAGTCGCGCCCGCCCACCCAGGAGCTTGGCCGTGTGCCGACTCCGCTGCTGGACAAGTACGGGCGTGATCTGGTGGAACAGGCCCGGCTTGGCAAGATCGGCCCGGCCATCGGGCGCGATCGGGAGATTCGTGCCCTGGCGCGAACGCTGGTGCGCAGCAAGAAGAACAACCCGCTGCTGGTCGGCGATTCCGGCGTGGGCAAGACGGCCGTGGTGGAAGGGCTGGCCTGGCAGATCGCCAACGGCACGGCCCCGGAGTCGGTGCAGGGACGCCGTGTTGTCCAGATCGAGCTTGGCACGCTGGTGGCCGGGACGAGTCTGCGCGGCCAGTTTGAGGAGCGTCTGGTTGGCATTGTGGAAGAAGTCAAAGAATCGCCGGATGTGATCCTGTTCATTGACGAATTCCATACCATCGTCGGTGCGGGTGATACCCTGGACAGCAATCTCGATGCGGCCAACATCCTCAAGCCTGCGTTGGCCCGCGGCGATATTCGCTGCATCGGGGCGACAACGGTGGAGGAATACCGCCGGGCGATTGCGCAGGACCCGGCATTGGACCGCCGCTTCCGCGTGATTGAGATCGAGGAGCCTTCCGAAGAGGATACCCTGGCCATCCTGACTGCGCAGCGCGACGAGTACGAGAAACACCACAATGTCACCATCCGTCCGGAGGCGCTGGAGGCCGCCGTGCGGCTTTCCGTGCGCTATCAGCCCGACCGTCGGCTGCCGGATAAGGCGCTCGATCTGATTGACGAAGCCTGTGCCCGGCTGGTCGTGCGCACCCATGTGCCCGAAGAAGGGACGATCAACGAGGTCACGGCGCAGACGGTGGCGAAGGTGCTCTCCGAATGGACGGGCATCCCCGCTGCCGAACTGACCGCAGATGAGCGCCGCCGTTTTGCCAGGATGGAGGCGGCTTTGCAGGAGCGAGTCATCGGGCAGGAGCAGGCCGTCGCAGCAGTGGCGGCGGCCATCAAACAGGCACGGGCGGGTCTGGCCGATCCGAATGGGCCGATAGGCGTGTTTCTGTTCATCGGGCCGTCTGGGGTTGGCAAGACCGAATTGGCGAAAGCATTGGCGGAATTCCTGTTTGGCACCGAGGACGCGCTGATACGGCTGGATATGTCCGAATACCATGACGCACACACCGTCGCCCGCCTGATTGGAGCGCCGCCCGGCTACCGTGATTCTGAGCACGGCGGCCAGTTCACCGAGGCGCTGCGCCGCCGTCCTTACAGCGTGGTGCTGCTGGATGAGGTGGAAAAGGCCGCCCCGCAGGTCTTCGATATTTTCTTGCAGGTTTTTGATGAGGGGCGTTTGACCGATTCGCGGGGGGCGACGGTGGATGCCCGCCATGCCGTCTTCATCATGACCAGCAATATCGGCGCAGGCGAGTCGGCACGCGGCCTCGGTTTTGCGCGGGATGCGGAGGATCGCCTGCCGGACTATGAGGCACATCTCAAAGAGTTCTTCCGCCCGGAGTTCCTCAATCGGCTTGACGAGGTGGTGACCTTCCGCCCGTTGAGCGTGGTAGACCTGAATGCCATTCTGGATCTGCAGCTCCGCGACCTGCGGGAACGATTGAGCGAGCAGGGGCTGACGCTGATTCTGGATGACACGGCACGCGGTGCGCTGCTGGAAGAAGGCTACGACCCGGCGCTGGGGGCGCGTCCGCTGAAACGGGCCATTGAGCGCCTGCTGACCCGTCCCCTGAGCGCGCAGTTGCTGACGGATACATTCACCCCCGGTCAGACGATCTATGCCCGTGCCACTGAAGATGGTCTGGTGTTCAGCGCAGGCACGGCAGACTCCGATGCCGACGCAGAATCGTCGCCGGCTTCTCAATGATGCGAGCATGAAGTTATGAGTATGTCTTTGCCCCCGGTTCCACAAACAGAACGCCGTGCACCGCCGCTGCCTCCCGACGAGATGGCGCGGCTGCTGGCTTCTCGTCGCAAAGAAGATCAGTTTGATCTGTTTGCCAACGATCCGGATGCCGAAATTCGCAAGCTGGGACGGCTGGCGCTGCGGCGCAGCCCGGCGGATGTAGATGATGCGTTTGCGCTGGGCGATCTCTGTGCGCAGCGTGTACTGGTGGACGATCAACTGCGGGTCTTTTATGTTGGCAAAACGCTCACGGCCTACCGACGGGCGATGACACGGGCAGCCAATGATGTTGACCGCAACCTGGCAGAGATGGCGATAGGCCGCTTTGTGATGTGGGTGGCCGAAGTGGCCTTGCAGCTCCCAACGCCGCGTAATGTGGCCGTCGCTCTGTGGGCGGCAGCGGAGATAGAACCGCAGCAGCAGCCGGAGATGCTGCGGGATGTCATTGCTGCCTTGATCCGCCAGTATCCGGTCAACGATGCCGGGGCCTTCACACCGGTGATGTCGCCGCCGCCTGCCTCGGACGACACCACACGGGCGGACGAGGACGCGCTGGCGCTGATGGACACCCAGGACGAGGCGGACGTCTCTGAGGTATTTTCCGATGTGCATGAGCCGCAGGATGTGGAGCAGGCGTCCCCCGACTCACCGGTGGCCGACCAGCCGGGCCGCCACGAAGGGGCGATCTCGGCCATGGACATGCCCGCCCGCGTCAGCCTGTCCCGGCCTTCCCAGACGACCGAGGACGAATTCTGGCCCGGTGACCGTATCGAAGATCGCTATGAAGTGGCGCAGGTGCTGCGCGGCGGTATGGGCGTGGTGTATCTGTGTTATGACCACGAACAGCGCGAGCCGGTGGCCATCAAGAGCTTTCAGGCGCGTTTCTTTGACAATGAGCGTGTGGTGGCTCGTTTTACCCAGGAGGCGCTGACCTGGATTCGGCTGGAGAAACACCGTCATATTGTGCAGGCGCGGGTGGTGCACACCATCCGCGAGCGCCCGCATATCTTCCTGGAACATATCAGCGGCCCGGAGGGACTCGGCCCCGATCTGCGGGCCTGGATCGATCACAACCGCCTCACGCTCGATCTGGCCGTGCGATTCGGGCTGCACATTGCGCTGGGGATGCAGCATGCCGTGCGGCAGGTGCCCGGCCTGGTACATCGCGATCTCAAACCGGCCAACATTCTGGTGACACATGATGAGGTCGCCAAAGTGACCGACTTTGGGCTGGTGCATTCGGTGGTCAGCGCGGGAGAAGTGCCGCTGCACGAGGATGACGGCGACATCATGCGCCTGACGCGGGTCGGCTCTGTGGTGGGGACGGCCCCCTATATGTCGCCGGAGCAGTGCCGTGCCGAGGAAGTGGATCAGCGGGCCGATATTTATGCCTTCGGCTGCATTCTCTACGAGATGCTGACCGGGCGTCCTGTTTTCCAGGCCCGTAAGTTCTTTGACTGGCTGACGGCGCATCTCAATGAAGTGCCGCGGATTCCTTCCGATATCAGCGGCGAACTGCCCGCCGATTTGAGCACGCTGCTGCTGGCCTGTCTGGAGAAGTCGCCTGCGGATCGTCCTTCCGATTGGGGAGAAGTCGCGGATGGGTTGGCCGCCGTCTATGAGGGCATCACCGGTGAGCAGGCGATCATGGCCATCAGCGGGCCGCAGTTGGAAGCGCACGAACTGATGGATAAGGGCTACAGCCTGACGGAGCTGGGTCGTGCGGAGGAGGCACTGGAGGCCTACGACCGGGCGCTGGAGCTGCAGCCGG
>JALSTC010000797.1 GCA_026983935.1 Ardenticatenia bacterium | reverse complement strand
TCCTCGGAACGGCCCGCTTCCCGCTCACAGCCGATGCGGGCGACGCCCTCACAGGCGAGATTGGTCGCGGGCCAGTACGGCGTATCATTCACGCTGTCTCCGCTGGACCGGGCCGAGCGTTCATAGCTCCAACGATCAATGGTGTAGTAGCAGCGGTCGGCATAGACCGGTTCATCGCGGTACACCGTGCGGCAGACGCGCTCCTCGCGGAATGTGCCGTCGCCCTGATCCACGCGCCGCGTGTCACACTCCTCGCCGTCCGGGACCTGGTTGTAATGGTGGACTTCCTGCCGTCGGCTGATGCTGTACGCCCCGGCGGGCATACTGTCACACCAGGCACTCTCCGACTGCGGGCCGTACTGCTCAATGCGAATCTCACGCTCCCAGGAGTGCCCGGTCACATAAACCGTCGACTCCCGTGTCGAGAACAGGGCGACCCCGATCCCGACCACGATCAGCAGCACCAGCCCGATCAGGCCAAATTTGAGCAGTGGGTTTCCGCGCTTCTCCCCCGCACGCGGGTTGACGCCGACGCGCTCCATCTCGGCATCGAAGCGCTCCTGCACGATATCGCGCGATCCACTGGAAGCGAACCGCTCGCCCTCGCCGCGAGTCTGCGCTTCCAGAGTCCGGGCGCGGGCCGCCTCGGTCAGCGGCGCGCCGCAGGTGCCGCAGTATTCGGCATTGGCGCTGTTGAGTGCCTCGCACGCCGGGCAGATTTTATCCGCGCCGACGTAAACGTGATCCTCAACGGCCACCTTTTCGTCATCGGAAGGAAAATAGCGCGAATCGGGATTCTGGGCCGCGCCGCAGTTAGGGCAGAAGCGGTGCGTTTTTGCCAGCAGTCCGGTTGTGCCGCAGTACTGGCAGTCCCACAGCATCTCATACGTGCCCGCGTCATAGACCCGCGTTCCATCCGGGCGGGTTTCCACCGGCTCGCGGGGCGATTCCGCCGCCGGAGGGGCAGTCTCCTGCCGTCGGCTGAGACGCGCCAGCAGATCGTCGGCCTGCCCGGCTTCGGCTGACGCAGGCCGCGCCGCCTGTGCCGCCTGTTCAAGACGATCGAGCATCGTCAGAAGCTGCTGTGCTTCCGGGCGATCAATCGTCTGCAGGATGGCCCGCGCTTCATCAAAGCGCCCCGCCGCAATCAACTGCTGTATCCGCTGCAACTGCTCCTGAGCCATACATCAACCCCATTACCAATCAACGCATACAATTATCTATCCCAGCCCGACCCCTTCAGCGCGGGCTTCGCCGCTGCGGGCACGCTGCACGGCCAGCGGCAGCGCCCCGCGCAGCAGTGTTTCCAGCATGTAGCGGCGGTATGCCGCCGTGGCGCGGTATTTGCTGGTGCGCGGGTGCAGCGTCTCCTGCGCCACGCGGACGGCCCGCGCCAGCGTCTCCTCGCTGGCAGGCTCGCCGCGCAGCGCGTCCTCGACATCTGCGGCGCGGGTCGGCGTGCGGGCCACCGGGCCGATGCACACGCGCACATCCGCGTAGCGTTCGCCCGCCGCGTCCAGCCTGACCCACACCGCGCAGCCCAGAATCGGCAGCGCCACGCCCTGGGGGCGCATGATGCGCCGGAAGGCCGTGCCCTCACCTGCCCCCGTCGGTCGGAAGCGGAAGCGCACCAGCACATCGCGGTGCGAATCCAGCGCGGAGACTCCCGGCCCTTTGTACAATGTCAGAATGGGCAGCCATTCGCGCCGCCCGTCGTGCCAGGCCACCTCCGCCTGTGCATCCAGCGCCACCAGCGAGGTCGTGCCGTCGCCCGCCGGGAGCGCATGGGCGACATTGCCGCCGATCGTGCCCACATTGCGCACCTGCGGCCCGCCGACCACCCCGCAGCTTTCCACCAGACAGGTGGCCTTCGCTTCTAACAAAGCCGACCGGGTGATGGCCGTATGCGTGACGCCCGCCCCCACCATCAGCCAGCCGTCCGCTTCCGAAATGCCGCCCAGCGCCGGGATGCGCGTCACATCCACCAGCGCCGCACGCGGCGGCTCATCCTCGCCATACTGCAGGTCAAGCAGCAGGTCAGTGCCGCCCGCCACGATCTGCGCCTGCCCGTCGTAGGAGGCCAGAAGAGCCAGCGCTTCATCAATCGTCTGCGGCATATGATAGGCTTTCCAGGGAGGCATGGTTATCTCATCCTGAATTGAACCGTTACATTACACTTCCGGTGCTCGGCGGCCTGCAGCACTTTTCGAGGAGCGGGGCTGCTCCCCGCCGGCGCAAACATCTGTCAGCGCCGACTGCCAGGCCGGAGGTTTTCGTGTCACTCGGACACGCCTTCAGAGTGCGCCTGCGCTTGCAGGCGCTCACCTGCGGTATACTGTAGCACAGCCGCTGGCAGTGAACAAGTCAAGGCGGCGTGGCAAGAGGCAGGTGGCGCAGGGGCAGCTCACCGGTACATCCGTGGGCGGGCCGCTCATGATCGGCACCTGTACCAGCCCGGCTTTCAGCGGACTCGATCTGCTGAACAGGTAGCACGCAAAATTCGCCCCAGAATCCAAATGTGCCCGACCAGGCATTTGACACTGCCAGCAAAGACGGCCATCATTAGGGTTAAGCATACAACAGCCGTTTAACTTCATGTCTTTCTGCGCTGCCTTCTTACGTGACAAGTGAGGTTCTATGAATTCGTGGCTTGACCGTCTACGGACCCGGCTCAATCGTTTGTCCGGCGGCGATCCGATGGTAGCCCTGGCCCCGCTGATCGCGGCCCTGCTGGCCCTTGTCGCCGGTGCATTCATCCTGCTGGCCCTGGGCAAGAATCCCATTGAGGCCTACGGCGCAATGCTGGAGGGTGCATTCGGCAGCGAGCGCAATCTTTTCCGCACGCTGACCCGCGCCACGCCGCTGCTGCTGGTCGCCATCGGCATCTGCATCGCCTTCCGCGGCGGCATGATCAACATCGGCGCGGAAGGGCAGCTTTTCGTCGGGGCGGTTTCTGCCACCGCCTTCTCCATCGGCTTTGCGGACGCCCTGCCCGGCTGGCTGCTGGTCATCCTGACCCTGCTGATCGGCTTCCTCGCCGGAGCCGTCTGGGGGGCCGTGCCGGGGGTGCTCAAAGCGCGCTTCAACGTCAACGAAATCCTCAGCACGGTGATGATGAATGAGATCGCCATCCAGCTCCTGATTTTCCTGCTCAGCGGCCCGATGATCGATCCGGCGGAGGTGGAGCGCGGCACGCGCATTCCGCAGTCAGCCCCACTGCCGGAATCGGTCTGGATGGCCCGGCTCGCGCCGCCTTCCCAGATTCACGTCGGCGTCTTCATTGCCATCATCGCCGCCGCCGTCGTCTATGTGCTGCTGTGGCGCACGACGCTCGGCTACCGCATCCGCGCCGTCGGCCAGAACCGCGACGCTTCCCGCTACGCCGGGATTTCCGTCCCCTTCTACCTGGCGCTCTCGCTGACGCTGAGCGGTGGGCTGGCCGGGCTGGCGGGCGCGGTCGAGGTGATGGGCGTCTCCCACCGCATGGTGGAGGGCTTCGCCGTCGGCTACGGCTTCTCCGGCATCGTGGTGGCGCTGTTCGGGCGGCTGCATCCCATCGGCTCGATTCCCTCGGCCTTTCTGTTCGGCGCGATGCTGGTCGGCGCGGACAAGATGCAGCGCGACCTGCAGGTGCCTTCGGCCACGATCATCGCGCTGCAGGGCCTGATCGTGATCTTCGTCGTCAGCAGTGATATCTGGGTGCGGCGGCGCACGGCCCGCCGTCTGGCACAGCAGGCCGCACCCACCATCAGCGCGGCAGAAGCGCCCGCGTCATCCCACTAGGAGGCGATCTCATGGAATTGAACATCGTTGAGGCTCTGCGGCTGGCGATCCAGTTTGCCACGCCCTACCTGCTCGCCTCGCTGGGGGAGGTCTTCGCCCAGCGCTCCGGTGTGCTGAACCTGGGCGTCGAGGGCATGATGCTGATGGGCGCGTTTTCCGCCATATTCACCGTCTCAAGCAAAGGCTTCGGCGCGAGTCCCTGGGTGGGTCTGCTGGTGGGGATGATCGTCGGCGGGCTGATGGGGCTGGGCATGGCCATCGTCAGCGTCACGCTGCAGGCGGAACAGGGTATCAGCGGCATCGGCTTCACCCTGTTCGGGCTGGGGCTTTCCAGCCTGCTGTTCAAAGTGCTGGCCGGGGGCGTGATCACGGCCAGCGGCTTCGGCCCCTTCCCCATCCCCCTGCTGAGTGATATCCCCGTGCTCGGTGACGTCTTCTTCCGCCACAACGCCCTGGTCTATATCGCCTTTCTCCTTGTGCCGATCTCGGTCTGGGTGCTGAACCGGACAAGCTGGGGCCTGCAGATTCGGGCCGTCGGGCAGAATCCCGCCGCTGCCGACACGATGGGCGTCAGCGTGGCCCGTGTGCGCTACTCGACGGTCATCCTTGGCGGGATCATGGCCGGAGCAGCGGGCGCGTCGCTCTCCATCGCCCTGACGCCGATCTTCCAGGAGAACATGACGGAAGGACGCGGCTTCATCGCCGTGGCGCTGGTCTACTTCGGAAGCTGGTCGCCCTGGCGGGTGATGTGGGGCGCGCTGCTGTTCAGCATTGCCAACAACCTGCAAATCTGGGTGCAGATTCTGAATATTCAGATCGGCGGCGCGGACATTCCGCCCAATCTGTTGATCATGGTACCTTACGTGCTGACCATCGTCGTGCTGGTTTTTGCCCGGCAGCGGGCGCGGGTGGAACCCGCCGCGCTGACCAAACCCTTCGAGCGCGGCGAGAACTGAGCAAGAGAGGCAGAGGGAGAGCGGCTGCAGGGATGATCTGCCGGTAGATCGGGCCGGTCTCTGCGGTGATGTGCACAAGACGGATTGCGCGTTTTGTCACTTGACAGACTCCCTCTCCCTCTCCTACATTTACAGGTACGGTGTGTTCGCCGTCTGTCGATCGCCGATCGGGAGCGACGGTCACGCATTCCTGTCTACCCAAGAGTTGTTTCTTTTTACGGAGGAGAAACCATGAATAGACGTTACCTGGCGCTGCTGCTCGTGCTGGCACTGATCGTGCCGGTGTTCAGTGGAGTCTCCGCGCAGGATGAGCCAATCCGCGTCGCACTCATCCTGCCCAGCAGCATCAATGACCTCGCCTGGAGTCAGAGTATGTATGAGGGGCTGGTCGCCGTGCAAGAAGCCATGGGCGGGGAAAGCGCCCTGGAGATCAGCTACATCGAGGGTATGTTCGATGTGACCGCTGCGACTGAAGCCATGCGCGACTTTGGCGCTGAAGGCTACGACCTGGTCATTGCCCACGGAGCGCAGTATGGCTCGGTGCTGTTTGAGCTGGCCCCGGATTACCCGGAAACGTCGTTCGCCTGGGGTACTGCTTCCGACACCGGCGCTGAACGCGGTATCACCAACGTCTTTGCCTACGGCGCACGTGCCCAGGAAGGCGGCTACGTCAACGGCGTGATGGCTGCCCTGTTGACGCAGAGCGGCACTGTGGGCATTGTCGGGCCGGTCCCGGCAGGCGATGCCATCCTCTACAACAACGGCTTCCTCCAGGGCGTACATGCCACCAACCCGGATGTGCAGGTCCTGGTCGCCTACACCGGCTCCTTCGGGGATACTGCCGCTGCCGCCGAAGCCGCCCAGACCCAGATCGCGGCGGGCGCGGACGTGCTGACCGGCTCCGCACAGCAGGTCCCCGGCGCGATCGAGGCCATCCAGGATGCGGGCGGTTACTGGTTCAGCACAGATACCAACCAGGCCACCGTCTGGCCGGATACGGTCGTCGCCGCGCAGGTCTACGACTGGACCAGCGTCATCGAGGGTATGCTGGAAAGCCGCGCGAACGGCGTATACGGCGGAGTGGCCTTCCAGCCCACGCTCAGCAACGGCGCACTGAAGATGTTCTTCAACGAGGACATTGATGGTGTGCCGGCAGAAGTCTTCGAAGCAGGCCATCAGGCCCTCAATGACATCATCTCCGGCGCGGTCTATCCGCTGGGACAGCTCCCGGAAGAGCAGTTCCGCGTGGCCATCGTCATGCCCAGCAGCATCACCGACCTCGCCTGGAGCCAGGCCATCTACCAGGGCCTGGTCAATGTGCAGACGCAGCTTGGCGGGCCGGACGCGATGGAGATCGCCTACACCGAGGGCATGTTCGACGTGACCGCCGCCGCACAGGCGCTCCGCGACTATGCCGAAGAGGGCTATGACCTCGTCATCGCTCACGGCACGCAGTACGGCACCTCGCTCTTCGAGCTGGCGCAGGACTACCCGGAAACGGCCTTCGCCTGGGGCACGGCCTCCGACACCGCCGACAACATCTTCGCCTATGAGGCCAACGCCGAGCAGGGCGGCTATGTCAACGGCGTCATGGCCGGGATGATCACCGAGAGTGACGTCGTCGGCATCGTCGGCCCCGTCCCTGCGGGCGATGCGCTGCTCTACATCAACGGCTTCCAGCAGGGCGTGGAAGCCTCCAACCCCGACGCTGAAATCCTGCTGGCCTACACCGGCTCCTTCGGTGACACGGCAGCCGCCGCCGAGACCGCTCAGACCCAGATCGCGGCGGGCGCGGACGTGCTGACCGGCTCCGCACAGCAGGTCGTCGGCGCGATCGAGGCCATCCAGGCCGCGGGCGGCTACTGGTTCGGCACGCAGAGCGACCAGAGTCCGCAGTGGCCGGATACCGTCGTCGCCTCGCAGGTCTACAACTGGGCACCGGTCAT